>NZ_MRCC01000018.1 GCF_001904655.1 Chroogloeocystis siderophila 5.2 s.c.1
AGGATGGTGCGGACCCATGTTCAGCACCATAGGTTCCGTTCTCGTTTCAATTCTTTTAACGTAAGACATAAGTTTAAGTGGGTAAAAATAAACAAACTAGTAGCTATTAACTATTACCCATGACCTATTGCCTAACTGTCTTGTAACTTCGTCCGATTTTTTGTATATTTTTGCTATTTTTGTAGGAGTTGTTTGGGGGTCACGCCTACTATACGTTTAAAGTGTCGATTAAGATGGCTTTGGTTAGCAAAACCGACTTTGTAGGCAGTATCTGCGATCGCTGCACCTTGAAGAAGTAACACTTTAGCACGTTCCACTCGAGTGCGAATTACGTACTGATGCGGAGTTAACCCGATTGACTGTTTAAACAAGTGACAAAAATAATGCGGACTCATCTGCACCACGGCTGCAAGTTCAGCTAAGCCCAAATCTCGGTCTAAATAGTCATTAATATAATCAACAACTTGCTGCAATTTGCGTTTTGATAAACCACCTGCATATTCGCGTATTGGTTTTCGTGCTGAATAGTGCTGTAATAGATGAACGCTTAAGGCGTTTGCCATTGTCTCCGCATAGAGACGACTGTTTTGATCGCTTGCAAGTACTGTCTTTAGTGCTAAACCGATTTGAAAAACAAGTGGATCAGGTGTTGCAAAGTGTGGTATAATATCGACCTCTTCAGAGGTATCATCAACAGCGCGAGCAAACGTATCTTTCTCAAGTGCTAAGAGAATGAAGTCGCCTTCAGCATTCCAACTTGCTTGAGTCGAAACATTTGCAGGAGCAATAACAATATCTCCACCAAATACTGCGTCTTGATGAAAGCGTCCATCTAATTTGCGATCTGCATGAATAGCATAATTACCGTGCGTGAAAATAGCAATTGAGTGCCAACGTGGACTATACATCTCAGGAACTTCATCCGCTGGCTGACACATATAGCCCAGCATAATGCCATCCCAACCCGCCTGAAAACTTGTGAGAATTGGTGGACGTGGGAAAATCTGTAAAACTTTATCTTCTCGATCCAGAACTAACGGGTTCTCATGTGGCATTATCTTGAATCCTGTCTATTAATCATAATTGTCTATTCTTTTTTACTTTCTCTGTCTAATAATCTTATATATGTCTAGTAACCCTAAAGTGATAAACGTTATTAGTCTAGGCATTTGCACCTGTTGCTAAAATTTAAAGATTTGGGACAACTTCAGTAAGTAGAGGACAAAAGCTAGAGTAAAGGTTGAACACTGCCTTAGCTAATATGAGTCTCGCTGAAACACCCACAAGCCGAAATTCTTCTAACCCACTTCTCGCGCTTAACTACGAACCTGCTATAGAATCTTTAGGCGACGATTACTTTGATCCAGTTGTCGCAGCAGAATTTCCGACACATATTCTCCGCTTTCGCAATGATGCGCTACTCCCACTATTAAAGCTCGTTCCGCGAGCGGTTACAGACACACACTTCATTGAAGCTTTTGGTAAATTCCAAGGACGCGAACCGTTATTAGCCCTACGCTATCACGGCTACCAGTTCGGTCAATACAACCCGTATTTAGGAGATGGTAGAGGTTTTCTCTACGGACAAGTACGGGCTACTGATGGCGAACTTTATGATTTTGGTACAAAAGGTTCAGGAACAACACCCTACTCGCGTAGCGCTGATGGTCGATTAACTCTCAAAGGTGGTGTACGCGAGATTTTAGCTGCTGAAGCTTTGCATCAAATGGGTGTTCGCACTAGTCGCTGTCTTAGCCTGATTGAAACGGGAGAAGCATTATGGCGCGGTGATGAACCTTCCCCGACGCGATCTTCTGTAATGATCCGTTTTAGCCGATCGCACATTCGCTTTGGAACTTTCGAGCGCCTACACTACATCGAGCGTCCCGACTTAATTCAAAAACTCCTCAACCACGTTATCGAATACTACTATCCCTCAATTAGAGGCAAAGCTGACCAATACGCACTCTTCTATGCAGAACTCGTCAAACGTGTCGCCGAACTCACAGCCCAGTGGATGGCAGCAGGCTTCTGTCATGGAGTGCTAAACACCGATAATATGTCAATTACGGGTGAAAGCTTCGATTATGGTCCTTATGCTTTCATTCCCTCCTACGATCCGCTATTTACTGCTGCGTATTTTGATTACTATCGTCGCTACTGTTACGGCAGACAACCGAGTGTTTGTAAATTAAATTTAGAGCTTTTGCAAGAACCCTTACAAGCTGTCATTTCCCCTGAAGATATGGAAGTAGGTTTGTCAATGTTTGACGAGCATTACCATATAAAATACAGCAAATTAATGTTGAAGAAATTAGGCTTTTCTCAGTTACCTGTTACTGAAGGAGAGGAACTTGTACAAACTACTATTCAACTTCTACAAGAAACACAAGTAGGTTATCACGACTTTTTTAAAAAACTAACACAAGACTTTTCACCAAAATGGCAAGAAGATGCTAATTCAATTTTAGACACATCAGATTTACCTTGGGATACCTCTGCTGAATTACTAAAAAAATGGCGTAATTTATATCATAAATATTCGACAGAAATAACTCAGTTTGAAGAAACAAGTATAGCAAGACAACTTCAGCAAAGTAATCCTCAAATTGCCCTACTTCGACCAGTCATTGAATCAGTTTGGGAACCAATCGCTCAAGAAGACAACTGGCTACCATTTTACGATTTATTAGGACAACTCACGAGATCTAGCAACATTATCTGAATCGTTAAGCATCACTAATACAAGCTACTTTAATCCTATGAACCATTACTTCTTACCAACCTCACAAAGTTCAAACTAACATTTAGTCAATTGCTACTACCTCAATAACTTTCTCCCCAGGATTGAGTTCAGCAATGCGATCGCCTACACCATCTTTACCCCGAATCGTCACTTGAGCGACAGGTATCCGCACAACTCTTTGCGTATTTGTCACCAAAGCCACCTCATCAGTAGCCAACACCATTCCTGCTAAAGCATCTGATTTAGAAGTAAACTGTATTGCCTGCGTCCCAATATCACCACGATTTCCCTGACGTAGCGTGCTTGCTGATACTCGTTTCGCCAATCCTGATTGTGACACCAACAGCACATTATCGCCCAAGTTATCGAGCGCCACACCACCGACTAACTTTTCTTGCTTGCGGAGCCGCAATGCTTGTAAACCTACAGCAGTACGCCCCATAATCGGCAGTTGCTCATCATTTACAGGAAAACGCAACAGTCTCCCACCAATTGTAGCGAGAACCAAATTTTGTTCAGGTTGTACGACAAGCGCTGCTAGTAACTCATCATCATCTTTAAACTTAATGATCGTTAAACCGCGATTGGTAATACTCAGAAACTCAGTCATCGCCAACCGCTTGATTTTTCCTAATTTCGTCAATAAGACAAGTTGTGTAGTTTCTGGATCATCGGGTAACAAGAATTGCGCTGCAACAGTTTCCGCAGCCGCCGAGTTAGGAAGCAAGCCAATTAATGGACTACCACGCTTTTCTCCGCGTCCTGATGTCGGAATTTCACCAACTTGTACCGGAAACACCTTACCGCTACTAGTTAATACAAGCAACGTTTGGTCAGTTTTGGCACTTTGAGTTTGAATCACACAATCATACTCAGAATTACCATTTTCCGCTTTTGATTTTCGGCTTCCACGTTGACCGTTTGGCGATCGCTTGACGTATCCCCGCTGCGTAAACTCTAAAACCACTTCTTCCACAGGCTGTACATCGAGTGGTAAGGCTTGAGGTTTTGATTGAGTTTGTTTTTCTCCTACCTTTTTCTCTGGGATGGGTTGCACATTATGCGCTAACTTTGTGCGCCGCGCATCGCCAAACTTCCGCTTAAGCGATCGCAAATCTTTTTTGAGGGCTTTGAGTAACTCGCGGCGATCATTGAGTAACTTTTTTAAGTCTTGAATTTGTGTGTTTAAAGCTTCAAATTCTTTTTTGAGATTCTCCTGTTCTAAATTTGTCAGGCGACGCAGTGGCATTGCTAAAATAGCATCTGCTTGGGTTTCGGTTAAATCAAACCGACTTTGCAAGGTCATTTTGGCAGTACTACCATCACTCGCCTGACGTAAAATCGCAATCACGTCATCAAGATGTGATAGCGCCCGCAGTAAACCTGAAACAATATGAACGCGGCTTTCGGCTTGATGTAACTGATGCGTATAGCGGCGATTCAATGTTTCTTCGCGGAACTTGAGGAATTCACGTAAGAGTTCGCGTAAACTTAACTGACGCGGTTGTCCATCAACAAGTGCTAATAGAATCGCCCCAAAGTTCACTTGTAGCGCGGTTTGATGATATAGATGCTGTAATACGTCTTGCGGATTATTGTCGCGCTTGAGTTCAATGACAACGCGCATTCCCGTGCGATCGCTTTCGTCGCGAATATCGGCAATACCCTCTAAGCGTCCTTGGTTAACTAATTCTGCAACTTTTTCAATCCAACCCGCTTTATTTACTTGAAACGGCAACTCAGTAATTACAATCGCTGTACGTCGCTTACTGCCACGTCCTCCAGGAACTTCTTCGACTTGCGCGACTCCTCGTAGCGTCATGCTGCCGCGTCCAGTGCTGTAGGCTTCGCGAATGCCCGCTGTTCCGATGATTTCGCCACCAGTGGGAAAGTCAGGTCCAGGAATCAGTTCAAATAACTTTTCATCTGATAATTCTGGTTGATCGATCAGCGCAATCAAACCATCAACCAATTCTCCCAAGTTATGCGGCGGAATATTTGTTGCCATCCCTACTGCAATTCCTGCACAACCATTCAACAGCAGCACAGGTAACTGCGCGGGTAGAACCACAGGTTCTTGCTGTGAATTGTCAAAGTTGCTGATAAATTCAATCGTTTCTTCGCCGATCTCCGCTAACAACGCCTCGTGGCTAATCGGTGCTAAGCGCGTTTCGGTGTAACGCATCGCGGCTGGTGGATCGTTATCGACCGAACCAAAGTTACCATGACCTGCAAGTAAAGGATAGCGACTCGAAAAGTCTTGTACTAATCGCACTAGGGCATCGTACACTGCTTGATCGCCGTGAGGGTGATATTTACCAAGCACGTCTCCAACAACACGGGCGCACTTGCGATAAGGGCGATCAGGAGTTAGCCCTAGTTCGTGCATCGCGTACAAAATCCGGCGGTGAACTGGCTTTAACCCATCACGCACGTCGGGTAATGCCCGCCCGACAATCACACTCATGGCGTATTCAAGGTATGACCTTTGCATTTCTGTATGCAAAGCTGTGGGAATGACCTGTCCCTGCGAGAGAAGGTTTAACTGTTTCGCCATGAATTCTGTTCCCTGATTCCTAACAACAAAAAGCGTCGTGTAATTTATAAACAATGAACAATAGCATAAAGGATAAATTGCTTTTGCCAGTATTTCAGCGGTAGTCGTTGAGCAATTAGCAGTAGTATTATCCTTAGATTAGAGGCAACTATTTTATAACTTAAAATACCTCTTAATGTTTTTAATTAAGATGGTAGTCTTTGCCATATTAATAATCTGTTCATTTATGAATATTCAATAAACTTGAAGCAACTACTCTCATGAAAACTGTATTGATTGTGGAAGACGATTTAATTAATGCACGGGTTTTTTCCAAAATTTTGACTAAACGTGGTGGCTTGGGTGTCAAGCATACCGAAAATGTCGAAGAAGTGATGAAAATAGCCGCAGCGGGAGAAGCCGACATCATTTTGATGGATGTTTCGCTCTCGCGTAGCGTTTACCAAGGTCGAGCCGTTGATGGTATTAAGATTACCCAAATGTTGAAAGCCAATGCACAAACTGCCAAATTGCCGATTATTCTGGTGACAGCCCACGCGATGGAAGGCGATCGCGAAAGTTTTCTCAAGCAAAGTGGCGCTGACGGGTACATTTCCAAACCTGTTGTTGACCATCAACAGTTTATCGAGCAAATTTTGGCATTGCTGCCAAAAGACTAACAATACCTGCGTTGTTTTCACTTAATTCCTCTACCGTAAGGAGTCTGATGCTACCCTTACCACAGTTATTAACCAGAACGATTCTAGTTTAGTACAAAAATACTATCAAAAATACTATTCTGGAGGAGCGAGTGGGAGTGTGCGGGGTGTGGGAGGTGTGGGAGAGATTTAATTATGATTTTTTACAACCCACCTACTCTACAACTCAACTACCCTAATACCCTATCTAGAGCTTCTTGTAGTACTGGGCAAGTGGTAATTCCTAAAGCCGAGCTTGTCATAGGTGCGACTGCTGCGCAAACATCCTCAACAGCCTTTTGTTGACTCACACGCCAATCGGGATAAAGTTCTCGATAAACGTCAAAATCCATCATTTTCTCAATTGAATCAAAAACTGGTGTCCATGCTCGCAGCGAAAGGCGAATGACTTCATCAAGTTGCTGCACGTTGTAAGGTTCAATCCGTACTTCTATATGAACTTCAGTTAATAGACTTCCTGCATGAATCATAGATGTCCTTCAACTGAAGTCGGAGCTACTCAAACTAAGTGTGCAAGGCAGCACTCTATTAAGTCATAGATTTATGAGTAAGCCCACTTCCGTGGACTTTATTTGTTTAGTAGCGAATTTATTCGCAATTCTTTTCATGCAGGTGGTTTAATGTTTAAGATTTCCAAGCAATGAAGCTACTGAACCTTCTTAAAACCGACATTCAAATGAGTTTCTATCATAGTTTTGGTGGATTTCACTTCATGAGCGTGTTACTCAATTTGAAATTGCTCAAATAGTTGACTAAAGTCCTCGGTTGGACCTGCTAGTTCAACGTTTGTTCATTCATGATGACCCATTTTTATAACTCATATTATCTGCGATCACCCCTCGCTCCTCGCTCCCAACCCCTGCTTAGCTGGCTTCGCAGTTCTTCAATGTTGGCAAGTAATTCAGCTTGTGAAATCGCACTTTGTTCTTTTGATGCCATCCACTTGAGTTTCACTGTGTGGTTTGCGGCTTCTTCGTCTCCTAAAATGAGACAAGCGATCGCTCCACTACGATCTGCCCTGGCAAATTGTTTCTTAAAAGCACTCCCACTCAAATCGAGATCTACGCTAAACCCTGCTTGACGTAACTGCTGTGCTAAAACAAGTGCCTGTGCTTCAGCCGCATCCCCGCGCGAAACAATGTAAAAATCCATGCTTGGTAGAGCAGGTTCCTGTAGTTTTTGGAGTAACAAAATTAGGCGCTCTAAACCAATTGCCCAACCAACCGCAGGCGTTTCAGGACCACCCAACTGCGCAACTAAACCATCGTAACGCCCACCGCCACAAACTGTTGCTTGCGCACCCAAGTCATCCGACTGAATTTCAAACGCCGTATGTGTATAGTAATCGAGTCCGCGTACCAAGCGCGGGTTGAGTTGATAGCTGATTCCTAAATTAGTGAGTAGCTGCTGTACCTTGTCGAAGTGCTGCCGCGAGTACGTACCTAGGTGATCTAAAATACTAGGTGCATTTTGGGCGATTTCTTGCGTGCGTTTGTCTTTACTATCGAGAATCCGCAACGGATTGCGACTCAAACGCTCTTGCGAATCAGGATCTAATTCATCTTTGTACGGTGTTAAGTAATCTACTAGTGCTTGGCGATAGGCGTTGCGATCTTCGAGATTACCCACCGAGTTGATATCGAGGTGAAGGTTTTTTAATCCCAAACTTTGTAAGATGTGTGTTGCGATCACAATCACCTCAACATCGGCTCGCGGATCGGCACTTCCCAACACTTCCACACCTAATTGATGAAATTGCCGCTGACGTCCTGCTTGCGGACGTTCGTAGCGAAACATGGGACCTGTATACCACAACCGTTGCACGCCGCCTTGAGTATACAAACTGTGTTCGATCAGCGATCGCACCACACCTGCTGTTCCTTCGGGGCGTAACGTAATCGAGCGATCGCCGCGATCGCGAAACGTATACATTTCTTTACCTACCACATCGGTTGCTTCGCCAATACCCCGCTCAAATAACTCAGTTTGCTCAAAAATTGGGGTGCGAATTTCGCGATATGCTGCTTTGAGAAGAATATCTCGTGCTGTCGCTTCCACCTTTTGCCAGTACCCTACTTCCTCTGGCAATATATCCCGCGTTCCGCGTAATGCCTGAATTTCGCCCATCAACTGTTTATCTAAATTGCGTTTTTCAGTTACGGATCGCAAGAAAAAAATCTTACTGCGCAATTGCAGAGTTGAGTTTTCTAAATGCACCGTAACGATTCTGATAGTATGCCAAAATTTGCGCGACTCGTTGGTGACTTACCGAGTTAGCGTGTTGGTTGTACTGAATCCACAACCCCCCAATTTGACTATGGTTGTAATCGAATTGCTGATAAGCTGCTGGATACAGCCCCGTTTCGACTCCATCAACCTGCTGCAAATGCGCGGCAATTTCTCGATAAACGGCTAACGGCAACCCAGGAAATTCAATTTCATCCTTTAATTGATTTTGATTCACTTGCATGATTAAAACTCTCCTGGACCAGGCGTAACAGGTGGAGGTGATGGAATTGGAGTTGCATTAGGAACTGTAGGCGGATTAATGGGAACAGGTACAGGGGTAGGGATACTTGCTGGCGGTGCAGGTGACGTTACTTCTGGTGGTACATCAGGTTCAGCTTCTTCCGATGGCGATGGAGTTGGTGTGGGAGTTGGTGCCGTTGCATCTGGAGTATCTGATTCGACAGCTTGCTCGCCAATCGCCTTGGCAACCTCAACGCCATACTGTTCTAAAATTACCACAGGTTCAATCCCAGGAGTCATCTCAATTCGTTTAACGAGAATTTCCCCGTTAGAAAGCCGTTGTCCAACACGGACGTAGCGACTTGTTCCCTCGTTGGGAACTTGCACGATCGCCTGTAACTGTTCGCCAATTTGAACGACACCAGAAACCGCGACTTTTCGAGCTAATTCAGGCTCAGGAATTGACGGTAAAGCGGGCGGGAAAGCACCCTCATCCGGTGGTGGGAAGGGAATACCGTTATCTGGCGCTACTGGCGGAGTATTGACAGGTGTGCCTCCGTTTGCAGGCGAACTAGGAGGACGTGTAGCGATCACATCTGCACCCTGACCATTACGATTCCCTGTTGCTTGTGGAGTGGTTGTTGATGGCGATGCTGGGGTGTTACTTGGGCTAGCTGATTGTGAGGCGACTTGTGAGGAAGTTTCCCTAGATCTTGTCTGAATAAACAGCCCCGCAAAAGGATCTTGGCGACCAGTTTGTACTTGCTTGGCGCGTTGACTACCGTTAGTTGGTTGAATGAGGCTCGGAGAAACGGCGACGGTAGGTGATTGAGCGATTGTCGGCGGCGGAAATGGCTCCGCAGTTGGTGCGCTTTGTGCTTCCGGCGGCGGTGTTGAGCTAATATCTTCGCTGTTGTTGCCACAACTTGCGATCGGCAGTACTATCATTCCGAATGCGGCGAGCGCGGAAAGTTGACGCATTGCCCTTACTCCAACACATTGATTATCAAAATTTCCTTCCAACCCGCTACCTTTCAACATCTCAAATCCAGACTTCTGGTACTTTTATACCTTAGATTAGTTAAGCTACAGTACTTGAGTTGTCCGAAGATATTTTAATCTTCTGCTCCTACCATTAATTGCTTTAAAGAATCAAGTCCTTTTTTTACGCGACGCGAAACGGTGACAACGCTAATACCTAAGTGTTCTGCCACTTCTTTCTGCGTCAAATCATATAAAAACACAAATTTCAAAATTTCGTGCGTGCGTTTCTCTAATTGATACAACGATTGTTGTAAACGAAGTCGGTCTTCTTGTGCGAGTTGAAAGCTACGATAGTCGGAATCCGGAACGATTTCTCCTAAGCAGGTTGTTCCTTCGTCAGATTCTTGGACAGGCATATCTAAGCTTAAAGGAGCGCGATTTGCCCACGCAAGTTTGACCTCTTGCCACTCCTCAATAGAAATATTCAATGCTTCAGCGATTTCGGTATCTGATGGTTGACGGTTATATTTCTGACGTAACTCGCGGGCGACACCTACAGCTTGCTGCTGTAAGGCTAACCAGCGGCGCGGAATGCGCACCATCACGCCTTTATCGCGTAAGTAATGCTGAATCTCGCCGCGAATATATGGAACCGCGAAGGAACTAAACGCATGACCTTTAGACAATTCAAAGCGCTCAACAGCGCGAATTAAGCCAATGCAGCCCACTTGTAGTAAATCTTCATAACTTTCTGTGCATTGATTGCTCCAGTAGTGTGCCTCTTTTCGTACTAACCCTAAATTGAGGGTAACAAGCTGGTTGCGGATCGTTTGAGAGCGACCTTGCTCGTAATCTCGCAGTAGAGTTGCACTTTTTTGCTTCAATTCGTTGTGATTCGCGGTATAACTTAGCACCATAATTACAGTAATAATTGAATAACAATAAAGGCGTTACTACTGCGTCGCGCCACTAATTGCTCTTGTCTGCTGAAACAATTGATAGCATTAAAGCTAAGTAGCACGCTAGCCAGCCTAAATAAGCTAAAAATAATTATTCAACGCTTAAATTAGCCAATAACAGCATCTAAAGAAGGTTGACTATCTTCAGCTTAGATTGTTCGCTGCTGACTAATTTAGAGTATTAATTTTTTCTGTTTTGATACCACCGAAATAACACTGAAGTTTCTCTGTACTGATTTAGATTCTCCTCAAAAACCCGTAAGATACGTACTTTTTGCTGAAATTGGTGACTTGAGATATGAGGTTGAATTTGTATCAGGCTACAAAAAAATAAACAACTAAACTATGACTATAAAGCCATTAGCATTTAGCTGTTGGTTGTTAGCAATAAGCAAGGCTGCGTAAGAGTTCACCTGTACATGAACTTATAGGAAGGAAAACGCAGAGCGTCTTTATTTATATTTATGACTTTTAATCCTGGAATTTTGCTAAAAGCTCGCTTTTTTACAATTTGTCTTCATGAATAACCTATATGGATGGTTAATAGCTGGTTTGATATTATGAATTTTTATAGTGATAAACAACGAGAACGGCTATTGCTAATACTCAGTCAGTAGCCACTTTACAACAGCAGCGGTCAATAAAAAAGAGAGACTAAACACCCTCTTTACAAAATCTATAATTACGCTAAAGCCACTTTAATTTGCGACCCCACATGGAGGAGATGGAAAGGACTGAGACATCTTTTTGAATCCTTCCGTATCTCCTATAACGTTACGTTAACAGCGAGGTTCTAGGTTGTTGGTTCAATTCGAGCATAAAACAGACCACGAATCTTGACATCTAGAGCTTCACGCGCTCCTAAGTCAGTATCTGATGGCTGTTCGCTCTCAAATGTACCTGCAATTTCACCGGTGCTGCTATCTACTTTAGCAACTTGCAAGGAAATCCTGCCCTTTAAGTTTGGAGTTTGCTTGCGGTTTGCCCGAATGAGTTCTTCACTGTCGGCTTGCGCGGGAAGCGCAACTGCATTATCGTAACCTGTTACAACACCACGACCTTTAGGATCGAGGAATGCACCAGAACGATACGAAGGCACTTTGAATTCACCTTCAAAATCGGTAGAAGTGTTGATGCTAGTCAATCCTGGTTGGGTTTGGGCAACTAGATCCTTAATCGTGAATAGAAAAGGAACTCGTTCGCCTCCAGGAAGCTGCACAGTAATTGCTTGGAAGTCAAGCCCGTCTTCTTCAACAAATGTTAGACTGCCATCACTATTTACATTGAGCTTGCCTTGTACTTGGTCAATTGTAGAAGTGTAACGAGTCAACAATTTTCCAGCAATATATTCTGGTTTTTGGCGTTTATTCGTGGGTTCTTCTTTCACAAAAAAGGTGGTTGGTTCCAAGCATAGCTCAACTATTCTGTATGACTGATTAGAATCTATGGCAATGGAACCACGCGTTGTTTCTGATAGTTGTGGACATTTGTTAGCTAGACCTGTACCTCTGATCTGGTCATAGGTGAGTACATCTCTACTGCTAGCAGAGGCAGGACCCTCACTACAAGCGGTTAGTACACCCAGGCACATTGCCAAAAATGCAACAATTAGAGCGCGATACCTCATGGTCAACCTCAATCTTTTAACTTTGTATTTAACCTGCAAACATAATCTGCCAAGGGAATTGAATATTAGGCGCATATCAACTTGTTTTACCAAGAGCTATAGCACAACGGCATGACAGTCCTTACGACGACGATAGACAGTCGCGCTTCAACGCTCGTACTCGGTGGAAAAATATAGGGGGTAAATGGCATTTTACTTGTACCTATAGAACTTACCTTTAGAGATTCATTGAACCGCTGGGATTTAGCTCAGGTCTGACGGTTTGCAGAATGGATCAGCCCAGATCCCAATACAAAATTTTACACGGCGATGTCGCCAATACATTGAACATTACACAAACTAAGACAATACTGTTGTCAAGTTGACGTAATACTGTCGATATTAAAGAAAATTCAACCACACAAAGGTAGGCATTTTTTTTGTAAATTATTTTATCAATTTGCCCAAGTTACGGTTAATTTAAGTTGACGAAATGCCCAAAATGTGTAACATATTTGCAAAAAAGAGGAGCGCACGATAGAAGTGGGCATGATGGATGTGATTGATACTTTCCACTGGAGAACATGATTGTACAGAATTTGACCATTTGCCTGATTCATTTGCTCTAAATTATTTTATTGTTTTGCTTGAAACCGCAGGGCAGGATTGCGTAACAAGTAGTGCAACAGATTGAAGAAGGAACCCTAATTTTGAGTCAGGACAATCAGCAGGCTGAACTGCAAGCGATCGTCGGTGCTGTACGTACTTTGGCAGCGAACTGTCAAGGTAATAATATTGCTCTTTTAGCTGTACTGCGGCAGTTAGAGGAACTACACCGAGAAATTCGCGATGGCATATTTCAAGCATCTTTGCCAGATAATCGTCAAGCGCTATACGCGTTACTTAGAGATATTGAATCGCAAGGTGGCTGGCCTTATATTGAGCGCATGAGACTACAAGCCTTGTTCGCGAACTGGGAAGCAGCGACACAAAGCAATCACATCGCGGATGAGACGAAAACTGATGTTACTAAGACTTTAGAATCGCACAATGGTGAAGTAACAATTTGGGACTAAGAGCGAGTGGTTAGTGGCTAGGGATTAGTGACGATAAGAATTCCTTACTCTGACCCCTGACCTCCGACCCCTGATCCCTATAATTTGAGCGATACTGGTACAAGAAGCTTTAATACAGAACAGAAATGGAAATTCGAGCAATTGATACCCCGCTTCTAGATTGGACTGGGGATTGTCTTGCTATTGGCTTATTTGAGGAAACGGAGGAGTTACAGGGTGATGTAGCTCAACTCAACGATAAGTTTGCTGGGGCGCTGAAGGAAATTATTGAGGAAACTGAATTCAAAGGTAAAGAAGGGAGTAGTGCGGTAACGCGAATTGGTGGCGCAAGCCCAGTGCGGAAAGTATTCTTGATCGGGTTGGGAAATCAAGAAACGCTGAAATTAGACAGTTTGCGCCGCGCTGGTGCTACAGTGGCTCGATTAGCCAAAAAAGAGAAGTGTAAAATGGTAGGCGTGGATTTACCGACAGTAGATAACGCTCCTGCCGCAACCGTACAAGCGATCGCCGAAGGCTTACAACTTGCTTCCTATCAAGACAATCGCTTTAAGTCTGAACCCGAAGAGAAAGTTGTAGTTGAACGCGTTGATTTACTGGGATTTGCAGGACAAGAAGCGGCGATCGCCCGTGCAAATTCGATTTGTGCGGGAGTCAACTTGGCACGCGAATTAGTCGCCGCGCCAGCCAACGAAGTGACGCCAATTACACTCGCTGAAACTGCGCAGAGAATTGCCGATGAACACGGATTACAGGTTGAAATTCTCGAACGCGAGGAATGTGAAAAACTGGGTATGGGAGCTTTTTTAGGCGTTGCCCAAGCTTCTGATTTACCACCTAAGTTTATTCACCTGACTTACAAACCCGAAGGGACGCCAAAGCGTAAACTAGCGATTATTGGTAAAGGTTTAACGTTTGATTCTGGCGGCTTAAACATCAAAGCAGGTCCAGGTAGCAGCATTGAGATGATGAAAATGGACATGGGCGGGGCTGGTGCGACGTTAGGCGCGGCAAAAGCGATCGCGCAACTTAAGCCGGATGTCGAAGTTCATTTTATTAGTGCGGCAACCGAGAATATGATTAGCGGTCGCGCGATGCATCCTGGCGACATTCTCAAGGCTTCTAACGGCAAAACGATCGAAGTCAACAACACCGATGCGGAAGGTCGATTAACTTTAGCTGATGCGCTTGTCTTTGCAGAGAAGTTGGGCGTTGATGCGATTGTTGATTTAGCAACACTCACGGGTGCGTGTATTATTGCCTTGGGCGATGAAATTGCAGGCTTGTTCTCGCCTGATGATGAACTAGCACAACAACTGACCCAAGCTGCGGAAGTGGCTGGCGAAAAACTTTGGCGGATGCCGTTTGAGGAGAAATACTTTGAAGGGCTAAAATCTGGAATTGCTGACTTTAAGAATACAGGACCGCGTGGGGGTGGCTCGATTACCGCTGCGTTGTTCTTGAAACAGTTTGTTAAGGAAACGCCTTGGGCGCATTTGGATATTGCAGGTCCTGTTTGGACTGACAAAGAAAATGGATGTAGCAACCCTGGTGCTACGGGTTATGGCGTACGCACATTAGTTCATTGGGTTCTTAGCAATTAGACAGCTATAGGGCAGCGAGTATGATGATAACTCCTGCCTTATTTTTGCTTTTGTTGTTCGTCAGTAATCGCCTGTTTGATTTCTGGCTTATCGAGGAGGTCTTTCGCCATATCCATAAACTTAAGGCTATCTGGATGAATAGTTTTTCTTTGTAGTGTTGGTATAGCTTCAGAATCAAACTGGTCTTCTGGAGGTGGAGATGGGCGATCTGAATACATACGTTCCTTGCTGAACTCGCCTTTAGAAAAATTCTAGCGAATTTTATCGACAATTAAGCTTAACACTTGTACTAGCTAAAAGTCCCTCCTGTTATCTTGTGCGATCGCTGGTGATAAAGGAGGGAAACTGAGTCGCTATTTGACCGATACCGCATCAACGTCAATAGTGCTTGCTGTTGTACCCGTATTTGCATCAGCGGCCTGTTGTTGAGTGTTAGCTTTACGTGCTTTGACACCTTCCATCAACATCTGAGAAACTTCTGCAACTAAGAGTGATAGCAAAAAGACATCATCCACTTGCCCGACAACTGGCAGAAAATCTGGTGCAATATCAAACGGTAGCAGAAAATAAAACGCTGTCCCTAAGATTACCCACCAGCGATATTTAGGATTGCGCAGGAGATTCCGATACCAATTATAAACCGCTTGGATGCTAAAGTTCATAAAACATAATTACCTTACAGTTACTTTTATCCTGACAGACGTGACAGCAAATTTATGGTAGAAATAACCGTCTGCTTTTTGTTTGGGAAATGCTACCTGCAACATTTCGCAAGACCTTCCTCCAGATAGGTGTGGCTGAAATTGAAGTTATTTGCTAGTTTCTACAATTAATTGCTTTAAACTACTGGCGAGATGATGTTATTGAGCTAGCTGTTTATAAGATAGACAAATATAAACTATGGTGCTGAAGATGAAACGGTATTGCCTGCATCTAACCAACGGCAATTCTGCGACTTCGTTAGACGCGATCGTAGTTTGTCTCTCTAAAAAATCAGATATGCTTTGAAGACAATCTTGATCTATTCTAAATCCGAGGTGTAAAGGCTCTGATCGATATCGCTGAAGCAGGATGACAAGTAATCTGGTGCGTCGAGCATAACTATTGACGACGTGACTTGCATAATGAGGTACTTTGCAAAAAGTCTAGTGAACGGAGGCACGCGGAAACGGTGGATGTTATAGAAATATTTAGAAATGGTGGACCAGCAATGTTACCCTTGCTGGCGCTATCGATTTTGTCTTTGAGTGTAATTATCGAGCGCTTGTGGTTTTGGTTTAGGATTCTGAACCAGGAACGCGAAATCGTCAACCGCATTCTTTATGCAGCGCGCGATAATTGGGCTGGCGCGACGCAGCTTGCCAAAAGAGCAACAGATCAACCTATTGGGAGATTTCTTTATGCGCCTTTGCGCTTATCTCGACCTGATCCAGAACTCTTTCGCCTGGCGTTAGAATCAACGGCAGAAGACGAGTTAGCAGCAATGCGCCAAGGAGAAAAAATCCTCGAAGCAGTGATTGCACTAGCCCCCTTACTTGGTTTGCTGGGAACTGTACTCGGCTTAATTCGGTCTTTGCGAAATATTCGTCTTGGCGATCTTGGAACTGCTTCGGCGGCGGGCGTTACCTTGGGTATCGGTGAATCACTGATTAGTACAGCGGCTGGTCTTGTGGTCGCGATCGTGAGCTTAGCATTTTATCGATTGTTCCAAGCTTTTGTTGTTAACCAAGTCAAAGTTTTTCGGAAAGCAGGAAGTGAGTTAGAAGTTTTGTATCGCCAAACTTGGGGTGATAGTAGTGCTGATATTCAAAGCGCTACACCGCGCACAAATATTGTTCAGCGTGATACCACCGAAGGTTATCGTATTCCCCCACGTTCGGAAAAGAAAGGTCCTGATACTTCACCGCTGTAAGCTTCTTCATCTGAGTAGCTTATGTTAACAAGTTTTCTCCTCACACGTTAATTGCGAGTTGACAACAAAAGTCAACTTTCTGGATCTAAAATCTTTTTCAATGTTCCAACATGAAAATCAATTTACATTCTCCAATTGAAGAAGTTCAAGTTCAAATTATTCCGCTGATCGATGTCATTTTTTGTATCTTGACGTTTTTCTTGTTGGCGGCATTACAATTTACTCGGCAGCAAGCGATTAATGTAGACTTACCTAGAGCCACTACAGGGACACCGCCGGAGATTCGCCAAACTTTAATTGTGACATTGGATGCGATCGGACAAACGTATGTTGAGCAAGAGCCAGTATCGCGCGATCAACTCACGCAGCGATTGCAGGCGTATCGCCAGGCAAATCCAGAAGGCATCATGGTGTTAAATGCTTCACGGACTGCGAGTTACAACGAAGTCATTCAAGTCCTCGATCTTCTCCGCGCAGTTGGCGGTGATCGCGTTGCTCTAGCAACGCTACCAGGCGATACTAATCCTGGTGTCAGCCCTACAGTTCCCGTTGTTCCTGGAGTTGTCCCTTCACCAGGCACAACGCCAACTATCCCACAAGACAATCTTAACGCCCCGATTCCAACAATTCCTCCTGTACCTGCTCCTAATCAATCCCCAATTTCTCCGACAACACCTGCGGTTCCATAAGGAATAATTTAGTCCGCACTAGAAGCACTGAATTTCTGCCAATTTGTAGATGTATAATTGCTTTTGCTTAAGGTAGTTTATTGTCAACAATGAACTTTAGATAAATCATCAATTTTTAAGCTGAGGATATACTTATGTTGGTAGAGCTTTTAATCGCATGGTTGGTAAGCGCATCAAGCTTACTACTAGTGACCAAATTACCTGTAGGAGTTGAAGTCGATAGTACTCCTAAGGCCTTTATTTCAGCAGCAGTTTTGGGAATTGTAGCGGCTGTAGTTAATCCTATTTTAAAAGCCGTATTTTTTATTCCTAATGTAGTAACATTTGGTTTATTATCTGGTGTTTTCACCTTCATTATTGGTGCTATTAGTTTAGCTGTTGCAGCTTCTTTAGTAAGTGGATTTCGCTTACGTGCAGGAATTTGGAGTGCTTTAATCGGAGCATTAGCACTCTCAGTTGTGAGCAATCTAATATATGGTTTTGTCTCTCTGTAGAAAATGAATTGCCCTGCGACTGAAGTCGGGGTTATCCAAGTCAAGTGTGCCTCCGCACACTGTTGGTAAGAAATATGAAGGGTAAGTTATGTTTGAAGTTCACTGAGGTGAACTTTGTTTATTTAGCGGCGAATTTATTCACTGAGTCTTGTTGCTAGAGAGTTATTGCTAAGCGGGAACTTCAATTTGCTGATTGCTTCCTAGTTCAAAAGCTGCATGAATTGCTTTTAACGCAGTAGTGCCTTGTTCTTGGGCAACAACACAGCTAATTTTAATTTCAGAGGTAGTAATCATCTGAATGTTAATTTGGTGTTGCGCAAGTGCTTCAAACATCCTGGCAGCGACGCCTGGTTGTCCAACCATTCCTGCACCAACAACACTGACTTTGGCGATCGCACTATCAACAACAACTTCACCCCAACCAAACTTGCTAGCTGCGGCTTCTAACACTTGACGTGCTTCTTCCGCATCAATTTGTGCCACAGTAAAAGCAATATCGCGCTTGGGTATGCCGTCAATGACACGACAGCGCTGTGATTGAATAATCATATCAACGCTGATATTACGCTCTGCTAAAAGTCCAAATAACTTCGCGGCGGTTCCTGGGCGATCAGCTACTTGACGAATGGCAAGTTGGGCTTGCTTGAGGTCTAACGCAACACCTCGAACAGGTGGTGATATTGAATTGGAAATTACTGATTGTGATTCTGACTTGTGAACGCGATCAATTTCAAAAGCTTTGCATAAAACATCAATCGCGCGATCGCAATCTTCTGCATCAATAACGCAACTCACCTTGACTTCGGAAGTAGAAATCATTTGAATATTGATTCTGGCATCGGAAAGCGTCGCAAACATTTGGGCGGCGACACCAGGACGCCCAATCATTCCAGCACCGACAATGCTTACTTTGGCAATTTGTTGCTGTACCATCACTTCCGCTTCTTCTTGGGCGTTATTGTGTGATCGCAGTACAGGGGCGATCGCTTGTGCGACAGCTTCCGCGCGTTTGAGAATCGGTGTTGTTACAGTAAATGCAATATCGTTCGTGTTACCTTCGTGAATCGATTGAATAATTAAATCGACATTTAAATGTTGCCGCGCAATTTCTCCAAACAAGCGCGCCGCAACACCAGGGCGATCGGGAACGCGTAGTAAAGCAACTTTTGCTTGATCGGTGTCGTATTCTACGCCATCTACTGGTTTGGTGATTTCTAAACCAACAAGCGATCGCGGTTGTGGTGGAGGAGAAACAACTCTGGTTCCAGGATCGTCTGTCCAACTCGAACGTACGACTAACTCTACACCATAATTTCGCGCAATTTCCACTGCACGCGGGTGTAGTACTTTTGCACCCAAACTCGCGAGTTCTAACATTTCATCGCAGGTGATTTCGCTCATCAGCTGCGCTTCGGGTACGATGCGCGGATCTGTTGTTAAAATCCCTGGTACATCAGTATAGATTTCACAGCAATTTGCTTTGAGTGCAGCGGCTAAAGCAACCGCAGAAGTATCCGAACCACCACGCCCTAGCGTTGTAATTTCCCAATCTGTGGTACTACTAATACCTTGAAATCCGGCGACAACAACAACTTTGCCATCTTTGAGATGTCGCTCAATACGTTCTGAACTAATATTGAGAATGCGCGCGCGGGTATGTTCGGCTTCAGTGACAATTCCTACTTGTGCGCCAGTTAGTGAAATCGCAGGTTGTCCTAATTCTTGTAATGCCATACTTAGTAGTGCGATGGATACTTGTTCTCCTGTCGAAAGCAACATATCCATTTCGCGGCGACACGGATTAGAAGAAATTGCATTAGCTAATTTGACTAGTCCATCGGTAGTTTTACCCATTGCGGAAACAACAACAACAAGTGAGTTTCCTGCTTTCACGGTTTGCATCACGCGCTGAGCAACTGCAATAATGCGTTCTGCTGAACCAACCGAGGTACCACCATATTTCTGGACAATGAGTGCCATAGCTTTTCTGCGATTAATCCTGCCTACTAAAGTGCGAATAACTTAAATTTACCTGTGCCAAGGCCAAGCAGCACAATTATGTTAACCAGCTTAACTAACTTAGCAGACTCAGAGCGTGCGATCGCACCTTTATGTTAATTTCTGTGTCTATATTTTTAGCGCAATCAGCATTGTTTTCAACTTGCGTCATGGCCACTTGAATTAATTGCTGCTACTTACAATCGTTCAACAAAAGTAATGGCAGTCATCAAGGGAACTTTTGGTAATGATACTTTACTTTAACCGGAACACAATTTGCAGACACTCTCTTTGGTTTTGCGGGAAATGACTTATTGTTAGGTCGCGGTAGTAACGATGTTCTGAATGCAGGTGCAGGAAATGATTCGCTCAATGGTGAATTAGGTATTGATACACTTGATGGTGGGGCGGGTAATGATACTATGAAATTGATAATACAAATGACATAATCAACGAAGCCATAAATAGTGGAATAGATACCGTTTTCGCTTCGAGAAACTATACTTTAGGTAATAATTTAGAGCAGCTAATCCTGACAGGAAATGCGGCAATTAATGGCACAGGTAATAGCTTAAATAACGTTATCACAGGCAATAACAATAAAAATGTGCTACGCGGCGCAGTGGGGAATGATAACCTGAATGGAGGCGATGGAAGTGACATACTCAGCAGCAGTGCAGTATCTGCTATTTTCGGTGATGATGACCCTTACGACGGCGGCGATTTCAGTTCAGATATCTTATACGGCGGTGATGGCAATGATACTTACATCATTGCTGAATCAAGAGATGTAATTAATGAAACAGTTAACGGTGGCATTGATCCGGTTATTGCTCACCGTAGCTATACTTTAGGGAACAATTTAGAAAATCTGACCTTGGCTGAGCCTCAATACAGCAGTGGTAATTTCCGGATTACAGGTAACGGTCTGAACAATAGAATTGTTGGTAATTCAAAAAGAAATGTTTTGCAAGGTCAAGCCGGTAATGATTCACTCAACGGTGGTGCAGGAGATGATACGCTCAGCTTTGGAGTAATTGATCGCCGTCTCGATGGCAGTAGCGGTACGGATACTCTCACAGTAGAATACTAGCGGTGATCACAATCGATTTGACAGCGCTACGCAACAATCAAATTCGAGATATTGAAATTATCGATCTCGCAGGTACAGGCAACAACAGTCTGATTCTGACACGCTTGGATTTGCTCAACTTATCAGATACAACCAATCTTTTGATTGTGAATGGTAATGTGGGCGATTCATTGCGCTCAACTACTCAAGGATGGCTGAGTGGTGGTTCAACGATACTCAACGGCATTGCCTACAATCAATTCACTTCTGGCGTGGCGACACTGTTGGTGGATGCTGATATCACGCTGACGATTTCTTAAACCGATGTGATGCGACGATCATATATCGTGTCAGGGTTTGGCCATGCCAAACCCTGAGATTGATCGCGATGCACTAACCGTATGATTGACTGCGATAAACCATCCCTGCAATCGACCGTGCTGGTGGTTGGTTCTTTGCCTATTACTGGCATTTTGGTATTGGTTGCAGGGTATTACTTCTCATCGCTAGTTACTAGTCACTAATGTTATATCAAGTTGCCCTGGGTATAAAATGGTAATCTAGCCTTGGTGTTGTATGCGAGGCAAAATCGTAGCGAGTTCTACAGAATTGGGGCAGCAAAAATCTGTATCCAATAGAAGCTTGGGATTTTATTCACACTGACATTACTTTATGACTTCTTCGATCCGCTTCCTCATGTGTCCTCCTGACCACTATGACGTAGACTATGTCATTAATCCTTGGATGGAAGGAAATATCCATAAGTCTTCACGCGATCGCGCGGTCGATCAGTGGCAAAAGCTGCATCATATTATCAAAGACCATGCAATTGTAGACCTCGTACAACCCCAAAAAGGTGTACCTGATATGGTGTTTACCGCTAATGCAGGACTCGTGTTGGGAGATAATGTCGTTCTCAGTCGTTTCTACCACAAAGAACGACAAGGCGAGGAACCATACTTCAAAGCGTGGTTTGAGTCACAAGGTTACACAGTGTATGAATTGCCGAAAGATTTGCCATTTGAAGGCGCGGGAGATGCACTACTAGATCGCGAAGGTCGTTGGCTGTGGGCGGGTTACGGCTTCCGTTCGGAACTTGATTCGCATCCTTATATTGCCAAATGGCTCGACATCGAAGTGATATCATTGCGGTTGATGGATGAACGCTTTTATCACTTAGATACGTGTTTTTGTCCGCTTTCGGGTGGTTATCTGCTATACTATCCACCCGCGTTTGATTCGTATTCTAACCGGATGATTGAAATGCGCGTTGCACCCGAAAAGCGAATAGCGATCGCTGAAGCCGATGCCGTGAATTTTGCGTGTAATGCGGTCAATATCGACTCGGTTGTGATTATGAATAAGGCGAGTGACAATCTCAAACAACGCCTCGCCAAAGTCGGATTTCAAGTAATTGAAACACCATTAACCGAATTTCTCAAAGCAGGTGGTGCAGCTAAATGCTTAACATTGCGAGTCACTGAACCAGTACGCACTGAGGTAACGGCGAATGTTTCTGTTGAAAGCCGTACAATTCGTTTGGAAGGACACTTACTCGATACAGGTTTAATCAACCGCGCGTTAGATTTGATTGTCGAAAATAGCGGTAGCTTCCAAGTTCTCAAGTTTAATCTAGGAGAACAACGACAAAGTACCTCAACCGCCGAAGTAAAAGTTTCTGCACCTTCGCACGATGTGATGGAAAGTATCATATCGCAACTGATTGACTTGGGTGCAGTCGATTTACCACAAGATGAACGCGATGCTAAATTAGAGCCTGTCTTGCAAGCAGGAGTTGCACCCGACGACTTTTATGTCACTACAATTTACCCCACCGAAGTACGGATTAATGGTGAGTGGGTACGCGTGCAAAATCAGCGGATGGATGGCGCGATCGCAATCAAGCAAACGGCTGATGGTATTTGGGCAAGGTGTAAACTGCTACGTGACCTAGAAGTAGGCGAACATGTTGTTGTTGATGTTCAAGGTATCCGTACAATTCGCAAAGCTGAATCACGCGAACAACGCAACGCCCAAGAATTCAGCTTTATGTCAGCAGGTGTTTCTAGCGAACGTCGCGTAGAATTAGTTGTTGAACAAGTCGCGTGGGAACTGCGGAAAATCCGCGACCAAGGTGGTAAGGTTGTTGTCACAGCGGGTCCTGTGGTGATTCATACAGGTGGTGGCGAACATCTTTCAAGATTGATTCGTGAAGGTTATGTGCAAGCATTACTCGGTGGCAATGCGATCGCTGTCCACGACATGGAACAAAACATGATGGGGACGTCGTTGGGTGTTGATATGCAACGCGGAGTTGCAGTGCGCGGCGGACACCGCCATCATTTGAAGGTAATTAACACCATCCGTCGCTATGGTAGTATTGCAAAGGCTGTTGAGCAAGGTGTGCTGCAAAGTGGTGTGATGTACGAGTGCGTTCGTGCAGGTGTACCATTTTCGCTTGCAGGTTCTATCCGCGATGATGGACCATTACCAGATACACAGATGGACTTAATTAAAGCACAGCAAGAATACGCGCAATTACTAGAAGGCGCAGATATGATTTTGATGCTGTCTTCAATGCTGCATTCGATTGGTGTCGGTAATATGACACCCGCAGGTGTGAAGATGGTGTGTGTTGATATTAATCCGGCGGTGGTGACAAAGTTAAGCGATCGCGGTTCCGTAGAATCAGTTGGTGTCGTTACCGATGTCGGCTTATTCCTCAGTTTGTTAGTACAACAACTCGATCGATTAACAAGTCCGTACCACGTAGCACAAATGGTTTAATAGAGATTATACAAGGTGGGCAGTACGTTCACCTTTTTCTTTAGGTGAGTAACTACTTGTAAACTCAACTTTTGTTTGTTTCGATTGACTTATCTTTGAAAACTAAAAATTATCTATCATAAGCCAATTTTAAAGTGCTGTAGGAGTCAGGATAACACCATTAGCACGTAAGAGAGGGACTTCTATGCCTTGCTCTACATCTTTGGGGATGTAAACTCTATCTGGATAAATGTTCTCGAAATAAGCAATAGTAGCCTCTCCAAATGCTTTAGTTGTTGCTGCGCCAATTGCAGGTTTTGCTAGCCAACCTACTACAGGAACAAAACTTGCAACTTCTCCAGCAACCTTACCGACTGTGCTGCCGATGCCTAACGCAGTAATAGCTGTGGCAATTGCTTTAATACCTCCAGACATTTCTTCAACATTAACTCCATATATTTCAGCAAGGCGTTTCACTACATACAATTGAACAACGGTTGTTCCTGCTGTAAAAGCACCTGGAACAGGTACAGTACCTGAAACTGCACCTGAAGCAATCATTTTTGGTAAATCTTCTCTAGCTTTATCTCTACAATACTTGGGATGATTCAACATAAAAAAACATAAATATGATTAATAATATATAGACTTGTTCATTATTTATGTTTTGTTTATCTTAAGAATGGTAAAAAAACACGGTTGACATATTATTGAGATATCTTCTTGATATAATTTCTGCAGAAAGTCAGGAACTCTAAGCATTTCCTAATCATTTGGCAATCGTAAGCGTTAGAATCTAGTTATTAATTCATAGATGAACGCACATTTAAGTATGCTTTTCCTAACAGTTGCTACAGAAAAAATGACAATATAGTTCAGTTAAATACTCTGTTATCAACCAAACTAAACTGATATATGAACAAAGTAGGAGCAGCATAACTCGGCTACTCCTTGAAAGCAAGAAGAGTACTGCGCTAACTTCAGCACATTAAATATTATCCTGCAGTCTTTTTATCCTTGGCAAGCAAGCTGGGCTAATACCTACTTGAATCATTCGTTATTTACTAGTCATTACGATTCGCTCCGACTAATTGTGCTTGCTGATAATCGTGCTGGAGTTTACTATACATTTCCTCGCGGCGGTCGTACAAGCGCTTCAATGGACGGGGCTGACATTGATTCATCACGTAGGCGGTGATGATAGGTAAGGCGATCGTACTGTCAGTATAGCAAACGAGCGTACTTGGTAACTCCTCAGGGTCAACTTTACCCCAGCTAACGGCTTCACTCGGAGTTGCGCCGGAAAGTCCACCGGTATCAGGGCGCGCATCAGTAACTTGAATAAAATAGTCGTGTCCGCGTTCTTCTAAACCTAAGACTTCATGAAGTTGCGGTTGCGTTTGCAACAGGAAGTTTTTCGGGCTACCACCACCAATAATCACAGCAGCGCTTTTTCCTTCGACATCAGGATTACCAGATTCGCGCGCGCAGTAGGCGATCGCCGCAGTTTCATTGACATCGATGGATGGATCGATTACCATTTTAGAGCCTGATAAAGACAATGCTGCGACGTTCATACCAATCGAACTATCGCCAGGAGAAGATGTGTAGATCGGAACGCCACATTCGTAAGCTGTTGCTAATAAACAGGAATGCTGCACGCCAACTTGTTTTTCGATTTCTCGGACGTATTTACCTAGCAAGTTGTGGAACTCAGCGGTTCCCATACGTTTTTGAAACGGTTCGGCTTGGAGAATTTTGCGGATGAAAGCGTCGGTTTCGAGCAGGACATCATAACCAAAAATAATATCATAGATGCGGATTGTTCCTTGCTCGCGGAGTTTGACATCATCTAAAAAGGGACTACTGCTATATAGCTTCATGCCCAAGCCGTAATGCAGATCGTGGTAGAGATTAGCGCCTGTACTAATAATCCAGTCAATAAAACCATGACGAATGAGTGGTGCAAGTGCTGAAACGCCAAAACCTGCGGGAGTCATCGCGCCTGATATACTCATGCCTACTGTGACTCCTTCGCGCAGCACTTCGCGGCTGAGTAATTGACAAATTTCGCGTAGTCGTGCTGAATTGTATGCGGTGAAGTAGTTATCAATTAATTCCACGACACCGATATCCGATGCTATTGGTACTGGTGCAATTTTTTTGCTAGGTATTGCCATGAATTCACTCCTATTGATGGATCGCCCCGATCTAATGTAGCTAGGTTTTGGCAATTTGTTGGAGGGCACTTAGGTAGCGATCGCCTGCATCTTGACTAAAGCAAACTAAAATCACTTGTTCAAGAGTCTAATTCTCGGTGAGCAATTGCTGAATCTCACTCATTGCGATTCGGAAAGCGCGATCTACAGGAAATCTATAAACTCCCGTGCTAATTGCGGGAAACGCAATTGTTTGAGTTTGATATTCTAAAGTGAGTGCCAAGCTACTACGGTAACATCGCGCAAGTAGTTCATCTTCGCCTTGACGTCCGCCCCGCCACACGGAACCTACAGTGTGAATCACCCATTTGGCTGGAAGATTGTAGCCTTTGGTAATTTTTGCTTCTCCTGTTGCACAACCTTGAAGTTGACCACATTCTTTGAGTAATTCAGGTCCCGCAGCGCGGTGAATTGCCCCGTCTACACCACCGCCACCTAACAGCGAGTGTTGGCAGCGTTGACAATCGCATCGACATTTTGTTGCGTAATATCGCCGATAACGAGGTTGATTCGTTGACTCATATTATTTTTTTACTATAAAAAATGTTTAATCGTACTATTTACACTCATAAAAAATGAACTTCAACACTCTTTTGTTATGATGAGATTGATATTTAAAAATATAACAAAATCTGTTTAGTAAATTAAAAAGATACACGCTTAGTATAAATTGTTTTCCCAGTTATAATAAAAAGTAAAATTAAATATAAATAATGATAGTTTGCGTTATCGAAGTTCAGTAGTTATGATATCTTTATTATTAATGAAATTAACAATAAGTTATAAATGCAATTATTTAACCAATGACAGCAAACACTCCCACAAACTTAAATCCAGATATAGAAGCGGAACACTTGAATCAAGAAGCAACGGCTTCATCACTGACAGAAGAACAGTATCAGCACAAAATGCAGCGGCGTAAAGAAGTACAACAAAAGCGTGTCGCGCAAGCATCACAAGAGAAAGGCTTAATTATTGTTAACACTGGTAATGGTAAGGGAAAAACGACCGCAGCGCTTGGAATGGTATTGCGATCGCTGGGTCATGGATATAAAGTAGCTGTTATTCAGTTTATCAAAGGCGCTTGGGAACCCGCCGAAAAAGCAGTTCTCAGTCATTGGAAAGATCAACTAACGTTTCATGCAATGGGTGAAGGATTTACCTGGGAAACGCAAAACCGCGATCGCGATATCCAAAAAGCTAATGAAGCTTGGGAAACGGCGTTAAACTACATTCGTAATCCTGACTTTAGATTAGTACTGTTAGATGAAGTCAATGTCGCCATCAAATTAGGTTTTTTAAACGTTGATAAAGTTTTAGCTGGGATAGCGCAAAAATCAAGCAATTCACACGTTATTTTGACAGGAAGGGGCGCACCCGCAGCTTTAATTGAATGTGCAGACTTAGTAACTGAAATGACTTTAGTCAAGCATCCGTTTCGCGAACAAGGCGTAAAAGCACAACCAGGAATTGAATTTTAATTATGAGCTGTGTCTTTAGTAATAGTTAGTTTGGATAGTGATTTTTACAAGCTTGTAATATTTGGTGATCGCTGTCACTAACTTCAGGAAGTTGGTAGTATTCTTGCAAAGCGACGGCATACGGGTAGGCGATCGCATTCACTTCTTCCCCTATTTGCGGTTTATTTCCTGCGGCGGCGATTTGTTGTGGGCTGTGCGGTGTTACAGATTCTTCTTCGACGCTGGGCGCATTCGCAACCATCAGCGCTAGTTCACCCGAATCGATATTACCAGCGAAGCAACTAAATTCTGAGTAAGGTAAATAAAATGCCCCTGTCACCTTACCTTGGTGTAATTCAAACACCATATATTCTTGCCCTAGTTGTTGTGGCTGCGGTGCTCTACCATACAAATACACGCCGTCTTTTTGTGGTAATTTTCCGCGTAAAGCTTGAAAGGTATCTTTGTCTAACACTTTAGTGAGAGAATGATTTGGCGATAAAGTGGCGATCGCCAAGTATGTTCCTGATGTCACCTCACTCGTAAACATGCCCATTCCTAAGAGTAAGCTAGCCAGTGGAACTTGCAGCGATAAACGACATAATGATAACAACTTATAAACTTTCATTGATAAAATAGGGGCACTATTCAGCGTTACTTAAAGCATAGCTAATTGGTTATATATAATTATTCCTTCAAAAGTTGGACTTTATCTTCAACAGAACTTAAACACTAAATAAAGAGAATCTTCTTTTAGGTAAATAGACAAAACTAGAACAATAAGGGAATAGTTTTGTCTACAAAAGCGATTCAGCAGTTTCCAGAAATGTTATGTCATAGTCAAGAAATGATTTAGCAGCAATTGATAATAGCTGCCAATATACAACAAATGACACGAAGCACTGAAGCTAGTAGTGATACTGCACGATTATTTTGCCATTAAAGTATACGCACCCTTGGCATTTGGTAGAGGATCTTGCGAATAGATCGCGTCTAATCCAAAAAGACTAAGAATCTCCATCGCTCTTTGCAGTTGTTCGTTGGTAATATATTTTTTCCAGCTATCTACTACATTCCCTATAGTAATAATCGCACTTTCTTTTCTACTTGTAGCCGAAGGTTTGTTAAGAGTTGCAAAGACCGTATCGTCAAATTTCTTGCCTAAAAATTTAAATAAGCTTTCAATTTCTACTTTAGGATCTTTACAAAAATTTTCGTAGAATGCTAGATGAATTTCTCCTGGCGCAAACTGTCGCAAAGGAACATAATTTTCTAAGCACCATAGAAAAATCTGCTTTTCAAAATCAGTTTTAGATGCTTCAATTTCGTGTCTAAACGGCTGTAAAAAGTCTTCGACTAATTCGGGTTGTGCTAATAACTCGTCGAGATGATCGCCCCATCCTAAGTGAAGTTTTGAGTTAACGACAGCACATGGATGTCGGAATAATAGAATAATCGGAACTTCAGGAAAGTGATGATTTAGCCATTTTAATAAGAAGTTTGCTCGAATATCCTTAACCATCCGTTTATGACAGAATCTTTTTTGATTAAATTGATCTGTCCATCTATTTCTGATTTTGCCGGATAAGATGTCTTTTGTTGGTTGAATAAATTCTTGTTGTTTATTATCTGGTCTTAAGTATTGTCGGTATCTAAAATGCTCAACCTTACTAACTTTGTAAGGGTGGAAAGGTTCAAAAATATCTCGATAATCATTATTGTAGTTAATTATAGAAGAAACCCAAGTTGTTCCACTTCTTCCAGTTCCTGCTAGAAAAATTGCCTGTTTATAATCTGAATTTAACTCTAAAAAAAAATTTGACCAACGCGTATTTTTTATCATTTTTATGATGCGTATCTTATATACTCTTGGTTAGTTGCGAATAAAGTTCTACATAACGCTTAGCTTGTAATTCTAGAGGATATTCTTGAAGTGCGATCGCCCGACAATTCTGGCGCATCTGTTCCCGCAGGTTCCGATCTTCTAAAAGCTCTATTATGCCTTTGCACAGATCTTGAGCATTTTCGGGTTCGGCTAAGTAACCTGTAATCCCAGGGCGCACGAGATCGGGAACACCACCAATTTTGCAGGAAACCATCGGCGTACCGCAAGCAATACTCTCTTGTAAGGTTAATGGTAAATTATCTGCGCGCGTAGGAAAAACAAATAAGTCAGCAGCTGAATAAGCAGCTACTTTTGATTCGTCAGTGGTAAGATAGCCCAGGTCAATTGTTGGCATTCCTACAGTTTGAGCAATTGCAGCACCACTACTACCAAAGATGAGCAATACAGTTTCAGCTTTTAAGCTACTCGGTAAATTTTGCAATGCTTGCGCTAATAAATCTCCTCCCTTGCGACGTTCAGTTACGCTATCCGCAGCGAACATCAGTACTTTTTTACCTTTTGGTATTCCTAAGTGTGCTTTACACTGTTCGGGATCGCGGGATTGATAGGTTTGGGTATCGATACCATAGGGGATATGATGAATCGGAAAGCGGCTGAGGATACTTTGCTTGGCTTGTTCGTACAGCCATCGACTCGGCGCAACTATATTTAAATTTGACTGACGATAAACCCAGTTTTTCAGTTTCCATTCTACGTGAGTGTTATCTTTTTCAATTTCTGGATAAATATTCGGATATGGGCATTTTCCGCAACCTGTTTTCCAGCGATCGCAGTCATAGCTGTATGAGCAATGTCCCGTAAAACTCCACATATCATGAAGCGTCCAAACTGCTGGTTTGTGATTTGTCAATCGCGATATTGCTAAATAATTAAAATATCCTGTATGTAAGTTATGAAAGTTAAGAATATCAGCATCTTGATAAATTTTATATTTAGGAATATTGAATGTATTTAAAAAGTGGATATAATTCAAGCCTGAAGGTTTAGATATACGGCGATATAGTAAGCTTTCTATATAGTTTTTTTCAGGAATAACAGTGACGCGATCGCTCGTTGTTTGCGCTTGTTTAACTAAAAGTTGAGAATCTATTCCTTGAGCTAGCAAACCTTGATGTAATCGATATCCTGCAATTGCTGCGCCTCCACTTATATCAGATTGATTGATATGTAATATATTCATTGCTGTCAGAGGATATATTATTTCAATTAATGCTGTTTGTTTAATGCTTCTTGAAAAAATAATTCATAGCTCTTAATACAGTTTTCAATATTAAACTTATCAAAAGCTTGTTTGGCAATTTGAGAGTGTTCTTCACGGAGCGATGGATTATTAATGTATGCCAGCATAGCATCAGCGAGAGAAGAGACATCGGCTTTACCCGCTTGGCAATTAATGATAAAGCCTGCTGTTTGATCGTTGTGCTTGATCATTTCAGGGATTCCTCCCATATCAGTAGCGATCGCTGGTTTCCCAAAAGACAAATATTCAATAATCGAGTAGGGAAGGCTTTCACCGTCAAAATAAGTGGGTAACACCCCAACATCAAAACACTCGATCCAATAATTAGGATCAGAAGAGTAGCCGACAAAGTGTACTGTAGCGGCTTTGCTAGCGATTGATGCTTTTAAATTTTGTAGATACTCGCTATCACCGACAAGAATTAAATGCGCTGCTTGCTGAGTTGTATGCATCACTTGTTCAAATGCTTGAATTAACTCCAACCAGCCTTTTTCAGGAATTCCTCTAGCTACCATACCAAAGACAAGCGCATCTTTTGGTATCTTTAGTTTCTCTCGTCCAGAAACAGGATATTGAACCGTCTGAGGTTGTGCTACACCGTTATAGATTTTTTTTATGGGCAAGTGATTTGCTACATACCGCGAAATTGCTGTAGCATTATCTTCAGACAGCACAACGATTCCGTTAATTCGATTAAAAATTTTCTCAGTACTACTGCGATCGCTCAGTTGTTGTTCTATAACATATTTATAATCACCATGATCGGTAACAATAATAGGAATAGATGCTTTTTCTAAAGTTTCTACAACGAAGTTATCGGCGTGATAGAGATGACTATTCACTAAGTCAATATTGAGTTTTTTGAGAATATAATTGAAGTGTAATTTCCGTAAATCCTCCCGAAATTTTATTTTTCTACCGATTTTTGATGTCCAGCGCTCTACTTTTGATAAAGCTCGATTAAGTAGCGTGCGCGATGAAGGAGGAAAGAATGAAATAACTTCAACAGTATCAGGAAATCTATCGACTAAAGAATTATCTGTAATTGGGAAGAAATTACAGTTATAAACATAGACAGAGTGATTTTTAGCTAGACCACTTGCTAATCGAATCACAAAGGTTTGCGCACCTCCGGTCATTAAATGTGAAATAGTAAAGAGAATTTTCATACATTACTCGGTCAAAAGGCAGGAAAGATAGAGTGAAGTATTGAGCTTAATTAAGCTAATTGAGTAGACATGGGTGTATTTTGTAATGTTGCAGGATGCCTTTGGCGCATGAGATATGCAGGCCAACGAAAACTGAGGTATTCTCGCGCTAGGCGTCGTATATAACGAGTACGCCGCACTTTGAAATAAACTAAACCTTCCCAGTACTCTAGATCGTTAACTAAATTCTTCTCCCGACAAATCGACCAAACTCTGACAGCTTCAGACGTAGACTTTACATAAGTTGACCATTGCGTTGCCAGCCAAAAATAAAGTCCGGCGACAAGATAGCGGCGGTACGAATTGAGCAATTGTGCTTTGGAAAGCATCGCATAAACATCCGCGATCAGTTGTTCGTTAGAAAGCAGATATTCCGCCGTAATTCCTTTTTTACCAATGGAATCCCGCTCTTTTACAGGCATTCGCCAAAAACAATCGAGTTGAGCAAATCGTTTGTACTTTAATCCTTTAACTAACGCTCGTAAATGAAATTCCCAGTCTTGCCAAATGATCAGGCTTTCATCCCACGATCCTAAGCGTTGTAATGCTTCTTTTTTCCAAATGGGACTCGTTGTTTGCCAAGGAACATCTAAAGATAAAAAACGATCGAGGTCATTTTCTTGGTCTTGGGTTTCTCGATTCCACAACAAGGCGCGATCTCCTGGGCGATCGCAAAACACCTGACAAGCAAATACCCCAAAGTCTAAATCGGGGTGATTATCCATAATAGCAACGCGTTTTTCTAAGCAGTGTGGCGCTAGGCAATCATCCGAATCTAGAAAGATGATATAGTCTCCTGTCGCGTGAGAAACTCCTAAATTACGCGAGGCGGGCGCACCTGCATTACCTTGAATGCGTCTGATAAAGCGGATACGCGGTTCTTGCTTTGATAGTGCCAACATTTGCGCTTCGGTTTCGTCGGTTGAACCATCGTCAACGACTAGCGCTTCCCAGTTGGCATAAGTTTGTTTGCGGATTGATTCAATTGTTTCTAATAAAAGTAAGTAGCGGTTCTTGGTAGGAATAACAATCGAAACCTGCGACGAACTTTGATTTTGTTCTATTTGAGTGTTCCCATGAAGACTCATGTAATTAACTGCTGTAGTCGTGAATAGAATTGGAGTCTAAATAGTACTGTCCGGAATATCTTTTAAAGTGCGCTGCACTCATCCTGCTTGGCTATATTCATGCTGCATTTGATGGTACTTCCAAAGTTCACCACGTTGGTCGAGTAACTCCTGATATCCTCCTTGTTCAACGATCCGACCTTGTTCTAAAACAACAACTTTGTCTGCACGAACAATTGTCGATAGACGGTGCGCGATCGCAATCACGGTTCTCCCGACTGCGAGTTTTTCTAGTGATTGTTGAATCAATCTTTCCGATACCGAGTCTAAGGCACTTGTTGCTTCATCCAGAATTAAAATTTCTGGGTTGCGCAGCAGGGCCCGCGCGATCGCAATTCGCTGGCGTTGACCTCCTGATAAACGAACGCCGCGATCGCCTAACTGTGTTTCAAATCCTTGCGGCAACTCCTGAATAAACTCCAGCGCATTAGCTAGCTTTGCTGCTTCAACAACGGCTGCGTCGTCTACATTTTCTAAGGCATACGCAATATTCTCACGTACTGATGTGTTGAAGATATAAGTGTCTTGACTGACAACAGCTAATTTGTTGCGGATAGTGTAAACATTGAATTCTCGCAAATCAACGCCATCGATTAACACTTGACCATGCGTAGGATCGTAAAATCGAGGAATCAAATCGGCTAAAGTACTTTTACCCGCGCCGGATGCTCCAACAAGCGCTGTCATCTTGCCTTTTTCAATTGTCAAATTAATGTTGTGTAAGACAATTTCATCGGCGTCGTAACCAAAATCTACTTTGACAAACTCGATTGCGCGCTTCAACCCCACAAATTTTTTGTTGCCATTATGAAAGAATGGCTTATCTTCCGTTTGCAGTAATTCTCTAATATTATTGAACGATCCTTGACAATTGCTAAGCTGTACTCTGGCACCATCAATTTGGCGGCGCACTGGCATAATTCGCAATAGTACAAACAGAAAAGTTAATAGCGAGGATACTTGCAGTTGACCACTAGGAATTAAAACTGAAAATGCTAATAGCAGCATCCCAACCAAAATTGCTGTTGCAACACCTTCAGAAAGCGGCTCAATGACTGATGAAACTGATACAGCTTTAGTCGTAGCTTTGAGAAAGTTAGAATTCGCTTCATCAAATCTTTTTCTTTCAAAGTTGTACGCTGCAAAAGCTTGCACTGTACGAATGCCATGAATGTATTCGAGTGAAATCGAAGTATACCACTTTGCGGCTCTTGTTCTTTCAAAACTTGCCTCGCGTACGCGCCCCAAAAGTGCTGTCATGCCTACGGATACTAAACTAAAGAGTAGGACAGTAACAATTGTCAGTTGCCAAGACAGCAAGAGCATCGAAATAATGTAGACGAATAATATCGTAAATTTTGTCAGGATTACCGATACGAAATTAAATGCCTGCATTAGCTGCATGATTTCAGTCGTAATGCTGTGTACCAAACCACCAGACCTTGTTTTGGCAAAGTACCGTAAGCTTAATGATTGAAATAATTCAAATACTCGCTTGCGCAGGAAATAAACTAACTTAAATTGGGCAATTTGCGTGTAGAGGCGACCCAAATAAGTAAAAAGCGATCGCAAAAGAGTTGTCAATAAAATTAAGCCACATACTCGATAGACACGCTCAGAAGCAGGCATATTAACACCCAAAAACCATATATCAAACCACTCGATTCCGGTGCGAATTGGTTGAGCGTTTGGATTCGTTAGATTTTGCAAAAACGACAGAATAAATCCTACTCCAATGCCTTCAAATAGTGCAGCAACTATAGTAAAGACGATTGCTAAGACTGCAATACTCCGAAAATTGCGGAATTCTCTAATTAAAAAGTAGTTCTCTTGCCAAAATTTTGTAGCACTTAACAAATTGCGGAATGGTTGCGAAATTCTGGAGTTCATTACTTATAGATTTGCAGTAGGAGTAAATTTATAGCCGATGCTGATATCAGCACAAGTTGAATAGAAATGAGCACTACAATAACATTTTTTTATTGAGCTTATCTCTTCTGTTATGAGTAGTGCTACCCAAAAAATCACATAGATACTTTAGCTGGCATTGTGAAGCTTTAGTTGGAGGGTTGGACATAACTACTTGTGAAAACACTCCGTTTGCCGCTATTGTTAACATTTTTTTAATTACAGACAATATATCACCGTTTAATACACGGTGCAACGTATTATAATATACAAATAATTACATCAAAGTATTTTTGCTGTTACCAATCGCAGCTTAGTTGACAAAGTTGGTACTACATCCTCCGCTCCTCAAAAATTGAGGAAAGCGATTTTTAAGTATCTCAGCGGTCACTCTTGCGTAAGATGACACAAAAAAAAAGTAAGTACATAGTCTGAAAAACTCAACGAACTTAAGGATTGCATAGTTAAAATAGCTGGACTGCATAGGTCTTCGCTGAAAGCTGTGTGACAGTTTGTTGTATGACTACAAGTCAAAGTAGAATATTTTTGAAAAAAAACTGCGAGTTAATGATAATGCTGTCAAGCGCTGAGTTGTTTTTTAAATGCATCACAAGTTAATTTCAACCCAAGGATCTTAATACAGACGACATCCATGCCTATTAATTGTAAGTACAAATTTAGCAAACGACGATTTCTGATAGTTCATTAACTAAGTTCAAACTCAGAAAGTTGTAGCGGCGACAAAAAAAGGGCTTTGTGTCGAAGCAGGGCTTAGAAAACACTGTACCAACCTACAATTTAGAGATAAAACAGGGTTTCTCTGTTCCCAAAAACATGACATGCAGCTTATTGTGGTTCAGGGATTGTGTAATGGTGAAAGTTCGTCTAGAGGATATTAAACGCAAGTTCAACAACGTCACTGCAATCGAGGATATTACGTTTGAAGTTCCTGATGGAGAATTTTGGGTACTTGTCGGACCCTCAGGATGTGGTAAGTCTACAATATTAAGGACAATCGCCGGACTAGAAACAGCAACAAGCGGGAACTTATACATTGGGGATGTACTTGTCAACACTATTCCTGCGCGTCAGCGCGATGTCGCGATGGTATTTCAAAATTACGCACTGTACCCGCATATGACGGTAGCAGAAAACATGGCTTTCGGCTTACGGATGCGAAAAGTTGACGCGAATGTGATTCGCCAAAGGGTAGAAACCGTCGCGCGATCGCTTTCCCTCGAACATCTTTTAGAACGAAAACCCAAGCAATTATCCGGGGGACAACAGCAACGCGTCGCACTAGGACGCGCGATCGCCCGCGAAGCGCAAGTATTTTTATTCGATGAACCTTTGTCTAATTTAGATGCGCAGCTACGCGACGATACTCGTGCAGAATTAAAACAGTTGCATCAAAATTTGGGCATTACGACAGTTTATGTCACGCACGATCAAGTTGAAGCAATGACTTTAGCTGATCGCATTGTTGTCCTCAATCAAGGTAGAATTCAACAAATTGGAGAACCCCAAAGCGTTTACGCTCAACCGGCAAATCGCATGGTTGCAACTTTTTTGGGCAATCCACCGATGAATATCCTACCCGCGAAGTACAAAAATGGAAACTTTGTAGTCGAAAATCAAATTATTCCTTGTTCAGTGCACGTTCGCAATGCCTTGCACTTAGTTGAGGGACAAGCAGTAGATTTAGGAATTCGTCCAGAAGATTTATTTATTAACGAACCACAAAAAAACGAAGAGGTGATTGCTTTAACAGTTGAAGTTAAGGTAGTAGAACCGTTGGGGAGAGAAACTTTAATTCGTGCGAGTCTACTAAGTTCGAGCGTGCAAGTCAATATTCAACAGGCGGGCGCAATCCGTTTACGCTTGGGCGATCGCTTATCACTAGGGCTTGACGTAAACCAGCTATTTATCTTTGACTCAAATACAGGCGATCGCTTATATCCGTGTTAGTTAACTTCCAAGAACTTGTCCATACGGATGAGGTACTCATCCGCTGCTATGGGCTTGTAACCTAGTCTTTGATATAGTCGTTGGGCAGGATTTTCTTTAAATACACTCAACTGGATGCGCTGTAGGTTCTTTTTCCTCGCGATGTGTTCTCAATGTGTTGTAGCAACATTGTACCATCTCCCTGACCGCGAAATGATGCTACAAGCTGAATAGTATGGATATAGAGAAATTGCTTGCTTCTCGAATTGAAAAAAGCCAATGAGTTTACAGTTGCCATACACCATCGTGTCCATTTCTGGATGCGGTTCTTGTTGGTGAAGTTCTTCATCCCAACCAAGGGTACGACTTACTACCAAATAAAAATTTTCTCTAGTTAATGACCGGATGAACGCGCCATGCACTTGGGGATTACAAGGAGTAAAGGTAAGTTGTAAATCTAAGGAGTTTGCAAGCATTGCGATCGCCTCTTACATACTCTAAAACTTACACAAGAACGCGCTGAAACTCTTATCCTTTGCGTGCTTTGTGTCCTCTGTGGTTCATTTTTTCATACTTTTGCGTAAATTCTTATTATTCCTCAAACCAGATTTGCTTGTAACTTTTCCTGTAATTGATTCGGCGCAAAAGCACCGTATTCAGTAATAATTGCGGTAATCAAATCTGCGGGAGTAACATCGAATGCTGGATTGTAAAACTCAACTCCTTCGGGAGTAATTGTCGTGTCACCAATTGCATATATTTCGCTTGCGTCGCGTTCTTCAATCGGAATTTCGCTACCACTTGCTAAAGAAAAATCAATCGTTGAACGCGGAGCCGCAACAAAAAACGGGATATTATGCGCTTGAGCAACAATTGCTAAGCTGTAAGTACCAATTTTATTCGCGGTGTCGCCATTCGCCGCAATTCGATCCGCACCGACAACAACAGCATGAATTAATCCGCGTTGCATACAATGTGCTGCCATACTATCGGTAATCAATGTAACGGGAATTCCGTCTTGAACGCATTCCCACGCCGTTAGTTTTGCGCCTTGTAAGCGCGGACGTGTCTCATCAGCATAAACTCGCGCTAATCTCCCTTTAGCCCAAGCACAACGCACGACGCCTAAAGCTGTACCATAGCCTGCTGTTGCTAAAGCACCCGCGTTGCAGTGTGTGAGGATATTCAGTTTTTCTGGAGTAGAGGGTAAAACTTCTAAACCGCGATCGCCGATTGCTTGACACGTGTGTAAGTCTTCGGCATTGATTGTTTGTGCGGTTTGCAGCAACGCTTGTTGAATTTCTGCAACTGAACCCAATGTTTCATAAGCTGTTTTTAACATTCGGGCGATCGCCCAAAATAAGTTAACCGCCGTCGGGCGCGTTGCGCGTAGCATCACGGCGACTTCTTCTAGCTGATGCAAAAATTCGTCGCGATTTTGAGTCTGGATAGCGCGCCCCCCTAAATACATGCCATAAGCTGCTGCAACTCCAATTGCAGGCGCACCTCGGACAATCATTGTTTTGATCGCCTGCGCCATATCTTCACAGCGATGAATTTCTACAAATCCATACTCGTGGGGTAGCCGCGTCTGATCGATTAGTAAAACTGAGTTTTCATACCAAACAACGGGAAAAACTTGAGAGGGGCAAGAGGACATAGTTCGAGGCTCAAAAGTGCGCTAAGCAAGAGAATTTTCTTCAGTTTAATTAAAAGATGGATCTCAGCTTTGATGTGTGTACGGGCGCACAAGTGTACGCCCATAAATTTCCTTTAGCTTACCGACGAAAGTGTTTTGTTAAAAAAGGCTTTTAACACTTCTTGGGCAATTTGGGGACTGGTTAAACCTAATTCAGCCTTAGACTCGTCGGGGGAAGCATGGTCTACTAAGACATCGGGTACACCAAATCGCTTGACAGGTATGACAACATCTGCGTCGAGTAGTGCTTCTGCTACTGCCGAACCAAAGCCACCCATCAGACAACCTTCTTCTAAAGTGACAACACGTCCGATGCGTTGTGCCAATGGTAGAATCAATTCGGTATCAAGTGGCTTAGCAAACCGCGCGTTGACGACTGTTGCTTGAATGCCATGTTCGCTGAGAATTTCAGCTACCTGCATTGCTGGGTACACCATTGAACCAAATCCTAAGAGCAAAACGTCGTCGCCATGACGTAGCGTTTCGCCTTTGCCGATTTCTACTGGTTCCCAACCTTCTTCCATTAAAGGAACACCGTAGCCGTTACCGCGAGGATAGCGCATCGCGATCGGACCATTAGTGTAGTCTACACCAGTGACGACCATCCGCTGTAACTCGGCTTCGTCTTTAGGTGCCATCAACACCATGTTAGGTAAGCAACGCAAGTAAGCAATGTCATACATTCCTTGATGCGTCGGGCCATCTGCGCCGACAATTCCTGCACGATCCATGCAGAAGAACACAGGTAAGTTTTGGATGCACACATCGTGAACGATTTGGTCGTAGCCGCGCTGCAAGAAAGTTGAGTAAATCGCAACGACAGGGCGCATTCCCTCACAAGCTAAGCCTGCGGCTAAAGTGACGGCGTGTTGTTCTGCAATACCAACATCAATGTATTGTTGGGGAAGTTTCGCTTGCAATTTGTCGAGTCCTGTCCCTGTAGCCATTGCGGCTGTAATTCCCACAATTTTAGGATTATTTTCCGCAAGTTTTACCAAAGCATGGGCAAAAACTTTGGAGTATCCAGGGGGTTTCGGTTTACTCGAAGGAATTGCTTTACCTGTTGTCAGGTTAAACGGCGATTGCGCGTGATAGCCTACTTGGTCTTGTTCGGCGATCGCATAACCTTTACCTTTGACAGTTGCGACATGAACAAGTACCGGTCCGCCAATTTTGTGTGCTTGCTTGAAGGTCGTAATCAGTTCTTCTAAGTTATGCCCATCAACAGGACCCATGTATGTAAAGCCTAATTCTTCAAAAACGGCTCCTACTTTAGGTACTGCTAACCGCTTCATTCCCTCTTTAAACCGTTCGAGTTCGGTTTCTAAAGAATCACCAACAAAAGGAATTTGTTTTACTTGTTCTTCTAAATTATCGGAAAGAAACTGGACTGGCGGACTTAAACGCATTTTATTCAAATGGCGCGAAATTGCACCTACATTCGGAGAAATTGACATTTCATTGTCGTTTAACACCACGAGTAGGTTTGTCTTTGGCAAGTGTCCTGCATGGTTAATCGCTTCTAATGCCATACCACCAGTCAAGGCACCGTCACCAATGACCGCAACAACTTTGAACTTTTCGCCTTTCAAATCGCGCGCGAGTGCCATGCCCAAAGCAGCCGATATGCTTGTAGAAGCATGACCCGCGCCGAAGTGATCGAAAGGACTTTCACAGCGCTTTAGATAGCCTGCTACACCGTCCTTTTGCCTCAGTGTATGAAATTGGCTATAACGACCAGTAATTAGTTTATGTGGATAAGCTTGATGACCTACATCCCAAATGACTTTATCTTGGTCGAGGTCTAGGGTTTGGTAAAGCGCTAGTGTTAATTCCACCACACCTAATCCAGGTCCAAGGTGTCCGCCACTCGCCGCCACGGTCTGCAAATGCTTATCCCGAATTTGACGGGCGATTTGCTGCAATTGGCGAATCGATAAGCCGTGCAACTGGTTAGGATGGGTGATTTCACTCAGGTGCATATTCGGGGTACTCTCTGGCTTTGATCTTTAATGATTGTCCCATTAAAAATCCTACCCAAACTCACGGGGATCTGGTAGTTTTGCTGTCAGCGATCGGCTAGTCGTTTGCAACAACAAACGCAATGACAACAAAAAAGCGAGCAAATCGAGCCATTGTTAAAGTTTCAATTGATCGGATAATGTTATTGTTCTTGGTCAGTATATTTTTAAGCGTTGTATCATTTTATAAAATGTATAAAAATATACATAAATAATTTACGCAAGTCAGTAAGTTTCCAGTTGGCAGCAGCAGCCATAACTAACCAGCTTAAGTTAATTATGAGGTCAATCTTTTGAAACAAACAATTTATAGCCCAAAGCAAATAATTGCTTTGGCAATTCCTATTTGCAGCTTATTTGCATCGTCAAATCTCGTTTGGGCAGGAGCTACTTTACAAACTCCGCAACCTACGTGTACAGTTTTAGACTGTGGTAGCTCCTCAATTACGGGTAATTACGTATATGAATAACCTTTTACCTAAGGCGTACCATTCAACGTACAATTGTTCAGCGCAGGTAATGAATGTTTAAGAGTAGCAGTAACTTCTCAGAAGGTGGATACCGAGCTTGCACTCATTTCGCCTGATAATCAATTTTGGGTAAATGATGACTTCAATGGACTTCGTCCGCGAATTGTCGCCCTTACTTCTCTCCGTGGATAGTATACGCTGCCGGTGACCCGATATGACGGGCGTGGACCTGGAGGTCAATTCACTTTCAAGTATGGGCGCTATCCATTAAGTAATCCTAATGGCTCGAACCCCACAACTACACTCAAATTTGTAGAACAAAATTCTACTCAAAAATAGTTTTAGTTCGTAACTATAGGTACCAACTCTATAAGTTGAGCAAATAATTGAATATTTAAATTAAGGTAATATATCCTACTCGCAAATGTAGGCAATTCAGTAATTCTGAGCAAAATGGCAGGGTGTAGATAATTTTTTGCATTCAGTCACATTCTCGACAAGTTGATTTTTCGTCATAACTTTTAACTGCTAGCTAATATTCATCAGCTAAAGCAATAAATACAGAAATTGTTCATAGCTACACTTTATAATATAATCCTCGCCTCTATATGTAAAAATATTAAATTATCAACACTGCAATTTCACTCAATTGCGCTGTTATTACTGAAAACTGCCCAAGTAAACTACGTGCTTACGTATAATTGCCACAAAACTTACATAGGTATAAAATTTAGCATAATGTTACAAAAACTCATCAACTTCTGCTCCAATGCTTAGACGCTTTAAGCAATTTAATCAACGTCTTCGGCGAGAATTAGCGGTTTTTAAGCCAGAGATAACAGGAATTATTAATGACCGCAAAGAATACCAACGCCAACCGCAGAATTTGTTTACTGAGCAAGGCTATGAGGTGATTCCGGATTTTTTGGATAAGCAAGAATGCGATCGCTTAATCAAAGTTGCGGATTCTTATATCAGTAATCAAAGCTATGTCATTACTGGAGATTGCTATTTACTTTGTCGAAAAGATATTCATGATGTAGACTTGGACGTTCAACAGATTATGAATGCCCAAGAGATTGACGATCAACTCGCACAATTATTCAATTCACACATCATTGAAGACGTCTTTGAAGCGCGTATTGGTGAGCGTGTTGTGTTGCGCAATATCTCAATAAAAATAGATAATCCGGATACAAACTCCAAACGCGGATATCATACTGATACTGTGACAAAAACAGTATATAAGGTCTTTATTTATCTCACTGATGTCAACGAGTGTGGCAATGGGCCGTATACGGTGATACCAGGTTCGCATCGACATACGTACCGAAGAATCATCAATTATTTCTATGGTTGGATAAAGCAAGTACTATACGGTTCAAAACATAGCCGTAACTACAAAGAAGATATTCAACTTCTATATAGTGATCGCCAAAGTGTACCGCTATTGGCACCAGCAGGAACAATGATTATATCCAACCAACAAATAGTACACAAAGGATGGCACCAGCAAGACAAGAGTACTCGCTACGCGCTAGTTTGCTACGTCATCCCAGCGAAAGATTATCACGGTCAACGCTTCTCTTTTGGCAGAACCGCATTGCAGAAAGGTGTAGAAGTTATTAGTAGTTAGTGGCTAGTGGCATTATTTAATATCATATCACTAGTTACTCTAGAGCGTGTAATCTTATATCTGTGTTAGCCGATGAACTAAGGCTTTGCCAGCAAACTTCGGTAAAGCCGACATACGTCGCCAACGCCAAGGTTCTTGATACAGGCGATACAACCACTCTAAATGATTATCGCCTAACCAAGCTGGTGCTCTCGATTTGACACCTGCCCAAATATCAAAGCTACCGCCAATTCCAATCCAAGTTGCTTGGGGACACAGGTGGCGATTTTGTGTAATCCATAATTCTTGACGCGGGACTCCCAATCCTACCAAAATTAATTTTGGTTGTAGCTTTTGTAACGTTTGCGCTAATTTTTCGGATTCGATGGGTGACAAGTAGCCATGTTCAGCCCCAACGATTTGGAGATGCGGCGATCGCTGTTGCCAAGTTTTAGCAGCTTTGGTGGCGACTCCTGGTGAACCTCCATAAAAAAATACAGGGGACGAATTTGGTGTTTGCCCTAAATTGTGCAAAAGTAGCTCTGCAAGCTCAATTCCTGGACAGCGCTGGATGCGTTTACCGCGCAGCAGCATATACAACACAATTCCAGCCCCATCAGGAATGACTAATTCGGCTTGTTGAATTGCGTGCGCTAGCGCGGTATGCTGCTCTGCTTGGATTGTCATTTCTGCATTCAGCGTAATCACATGAGTGCCAATGCCTTGTTCTAAACGCGATCGCAACCAAGTGATATAGTCATCCATCAGATGAACTGGCAACCCTAGTACAGAATCTAAAAGTGCTGCCTCAGACATTGTGCACCTCACTACCTTACAAAGCTTATGTGCAAAAGGCTAGCTTGTCTAGACGCCAAAATTTTACCGTACTCTTGGAAATTAGGGAATGCGATCGCTGAGGTTTGTATTTATTGCGCTCGATATGCTTTCGGAGTTATACCCGTAAGTTGCCGAAATTGTTTGCTCAAATGACTGTGGCTGTTGAACCCACACAAAAAGGCAATATCTATAATTGATTGGTCAGTTTGTTTCAACAACTGCTTTGCGCGTTCGACTCGTTGCTGAAGCAGATATTGATGAGGCGCTATCCCTAGCGATCGCTTGAACAAATGGCTAAAGTGATATTGACTCATGCCGAGCAATTTGGCTAAGTCTGCAAGCTTAATATCTTGACTGAGATACTCGTTAATGTATTCTAAAACTTGCAGAAGTTGACGTTGCGATAAACCACCTTCATAAGTTACCAAACGAGGTTGAGTAGCAGAGTAAAATCTGAGTAAATGCACAGCAAGGACGTTTGCTAGTGATTCAACGTAAAGCTTGCTAGCTAAATTTTCTTGTTTGAGTTCAGCAAGTAGCAGCATAGCGATCGCCTCAAGCTGCGGGTCGCGAGTTTGAAATTCAGCGAGTAACTCTAGCCGATCAAAATTGCTTTCAAGCATTTCGCTAGCAACGCGCTTCATGAAGCCAGACGCAACCCGAATTTGCAAGTAGCGATCGTCGCGATCCCAGCGGGCAAAAAACGGCATCTTTGCGGGCGTTATGGAAATGTCGCCTTTCCCATATAGTCCTGTATAAGTCTTACCTTCTCGGATTTGCACCAAGCTGACAGGACGCGATGCAAGCGATAAATTAATCGCGTGTTCATCACTAAAATGACACCATCCCTCACCCGCAGGATGTTGGAATTGCTCAACTAGAATATTTTCCCAACCTTGATTTTGACTTGACAAAATGGGTACGCAGGTTATTTCTTGCTGATGTGGGACGGTTGTCTTCACGATCTAACCCTCATTTGTCTTCGTAACCTAAAAACTAACCGCAAGATTTTGATAGTTGCACAAAAATCAGATAGCTGAGTACAAATCGTTTGCCTAAACTGACATTTTAGGTAGGTACTCAGGCAAAACTATGGCACACATTCTACACCTTGATTCTAGTCCTAGAGGAGAACGATCGCACTCACGCCGGATCACAAAAGAATTTATTGAAGCGAGGATGCAGGCGCATCCATCTGATATTGTTACGTATCGAGATATCGGTCGTCATCATATTCCCCATGTGGATGAATTATGGATTGCAGCAGCTTATACACCATCAGAACAACGCACTCCCGAACTAGCGCAAGCAATTTCCCTCAGCGATCGCTTGATTGATGAATTCTTAGCGGCTGATCTCTACGTCATCGGCATACCCATGTACAATTTCAGCGTTCCTAGTACATTCAAGGCTTATATTGACCAGATTGTGCGTGTGGGGCGAACCTTCGCGTTTGAACCGGAAGATACCGCCAACCCTTATCAGCCACTCGTCTTAGGTAAGAAAATGTTAATTATCACCGCGCGGGGTGGTTCTGGCTTTGAACCTGGTGGACGCAATGAGAAGCTGAATCATCAAGACCCTTATTTAACAACAGTCTTTGGGTTTATTGGCATCACCGATATCACATTTATCCATATTGAAAATGACGAATTTGGTGGTACAAATTTAGCGCGATCGCTCGCGGCTGCGCGTATCCAGGCTCAACTTCTGGCAAGCAATGAACACCATCTGCTTCGTAACGTTGGGTAGTCATTCAGGAGGCTTTATGGCAACTATCAATCACTTACCCTTTGTACTGAAGCTTGTGACGGTATTAGGCTGCGGGCTAGTAGCTGGAGTTTTCTTCGCCTTCTCCACCTTCGTGATGAGTGCGCTTGCGCGACTTCAACCGCAGCAGGGTATTACCGCCATGCAATCGATTAACATCACGGCAATCAATCCATTATTTATGACAGCCTTATTTGGTACAGCCGCAGCTTGCCTTTTTCTAACTATTTATTCGCTATTAAAGTGGCATCAACCTGGTACTACTTACTTGCTCATTGGTACCTGCTTTTATCTTGTTGGTATTTTAGTTACAATCGTGTTTAATGTGCCACTCAACGAAGCGCTAGCGACAGTTAAGCCTGACAGCACTGCTGGTGCGGAATTATGGGCTAGCTACCTCACCGATTGGACGTTTTGGAATCATATTCGCACAGTTACAGCACTGGTGGCAGCAGCAGCGTTTACCCTCGCGATCGGTAGTTGAGATTGCCTGAAGTGTCTTACGCTGAAGATAGCGGCATTCTGTGCAGCGTCCATAGTTGGGTTAAGCTTTTTAGGGTCATAAAGCTCTAGTCTATAGAGTTAAGACATGATAGAAGGTCGTAGTGATTTACCTAAGGAGAGTTTAACCCTGTCCTCTGACCTCTGACCCCTGCTATAAAATGTTTCAAGCTACTCGTCGCCGTTTGGCTTTGTGGTATACGTCCGTAACTGCGGTGTTATTGCTGCTGTTTGCTAGTGGAGTTTATTTGTATGTTCGCAGTACGCTCATCGAGCGCATTGACGATACGCTCAATCACGTTGTTGAAGTCGTCGAGCGATCGCTTGTCATCGAACCTACTACAGCCAATGCTGAGCAATTTCGCATCAACATCGAAGCAACTTTTCGCGATAATGCAGACGCGGTTGATGACGACCATATCGATTTAGAGTGGTTTAGTCCTACAGGAGAACTACTATGGTCAACTTTATCCGAACCTTTAGGGCTTCCGGTGCATCCGAATCGAACTGGTGAAACGGTAAGAGTCATTCGCGATTCAGATGCGATTGAGGGACAAGATTATACGCCACTATTACTGCGACAAGTTACCGAAAGAGTCGAAATTGGACGACAGGTATTAGGGTATTTGCGCGTGAGTCACCCGTGGTTTGAAGTCACAAAACCAATCCGCCAGCTAATTTTTGATTTAAGTTTGGGTACGGGGTTAATGGTTCTTTCTGTTGCGTTTTGTGGTTGGTTTCTTTCCGGAAAAGCAATGGAACCTGTACGCGAATCGTATCAACGCCTCAAACAGTTTACTGCGGATGCTTCCCACGAACTCAGAAGTCCGATCGCACTCATTCAAACTAACGTCCAAGTCGCCTTAACAGATCCCGAACTATTAGAAACATCCGGTGCTAGTGCTAAATACCACCAACAGTTAACCGTCATCGAAAGGTTGACTCAGCGATTAGGGCGCTTAGTTGACGATTTACTTTTTCTCGCACGCCAAGATAGTGGTATTGTACAACCCTGTTTTGCCGCGTGTCCTCTGGATGCTTTGCTGATGGAAGTTGTAGAAGAACAAAAATTACCAGCAACCGAAAAGAATATTGCTTTATCGCTGCATCTCATTGAAGCTCCTGAATCACACAATCCGCAACTAAGCGACGATTGGTTTACCCTCCAAGGCGATTGGAATCAGCTAGTTCGTTTGTTTACTAATTTAATCGTTAATGCAGTTCACTATACGCCACCTGGCGGTAAAGTAGATGTCGAGTTAGAAAGAGTTGCTTCGCCGCTTAATTCACGCACTGCTTTACTGCAAGTAAAAGTCAGCGATACAGGTATTGGAATTCCTGAGTCTGCCTTACCGCGCTTGTTTGACCGTTTTTATCGCGTAGATCCCGCCCGCACTCACACGGCTTCAACTTTAGTCGCTACACCAACAGGTTCAGGATTAGGCTTAGCGATCGCCGATGCGATCGTTGAAAACCACCACGGTCAAATTCATGTCGAAAGTACGTTACATCAAGGCACAACTTTTACTGTTACTTTACCCGCAAGTGCTGAGTTTTAAGTCTTCTCCTTGAAAACTAAAAATTGCCAAAATGCTTCCTGTGGCAGATGCACAGCGGTAATTATTCCTAATAACTTACAGTGTCATGAGCACAATTAGCTACTAGCGGTTAGTGATTAGTCAATAATAGGCAGAGTCATTCGCTTGCTTTACTGATGGATATTAAAAATGAGGAGTATCTTTAATTTTAAGCATTCAAATTTATCCATTTTCTTTCAACTAAAAGCTAATCGCTAGGAACTCATTGCTTTTTTGACATCAGTTGTAGTCATTTGCCGCAATTGGTCTTAGTTAGTTTACTAAGCTGGAAACTTAACTAAACTACTGTTAACAATCTAGAAAAATTAGGGAAAGTGCAATGCCAATTCCAATTAGAGAAGATATTGTCTACATCATCCTCAATAAAATTAACGACAGTGGTCAAGGAATGCACGAAGTTAAGTTTGAGGAAAGCGATTTCTTTCCTGGAATACAAATAACAAGAGCCGAATTATTGGGTCATCTTGATTATCTCAATCAGATGCAATACATTAAAGCAGAATTTTCAGGTAATGCTTACGCTAACCAAGAAGATGTTCCGAGCGTTGTCGATTCCAAAGAAGTTGACTTTAGAATTGCTAACACTTTTGGTGCCGACGACGGTCCTTTACCTCATTTAATTACTTTTGAAGCAGCAGAACTTACCGAAAAAGGTAAGCGAATGTTGCAAAAAATGAAAGACAATCCGCCCAAATCGCTTAAAGAAGGGGTATCAGTTCCCATCGCAACAAAAGATATGCCCTTCTTAGAAAAGGTGATGATCAAGGGTGGTTTAGAAGATATTTTCGATACGCGAGATGTCGTGGAAGTCGTATATCGGGTAATGCGTGATTTGATGCCCACAGATGCGATCGAGCGTGTAGAAGGCGAACTACACGAAGAAGCATTACCAACAGAAGATAAAGCTCTGCAAATGGAAATTGCCGACCTTTGGAAAGATACTAATCCGATTGTTGGATTTTTGAGTAGAGTTCGTCCACCCTTCAAAAAGCATGGAGGTCCTGGACTATTTAATATCGATGACGACCGCTTTTTGTTCCGTGTCAAAAATGAATCGCCAATGGCAGCAACGGGTTACGATATAGACCGCGAACGAGTCGTGTCGGCTGTCTTTTCCGCAACTAAAGACGAATTATCTGAAGAGCGAATTAAAGAAATCGCTCAATATCTGCCGGGTAAAGTTCGTCAACTTTGGGAAGAAGCTTAATTCAATTTACATATTTGCAATTAGTTAAGTTATGAGTTATTCAAGTAAAATTTAACTCGTAACTTAATTTATTCAAAATATTAGTTGCATCAAAATTGAGTTAACAACGTTATAGCTTTTGATTAAGAAAACAGCTTTGAAATTAAATTGACTGAACGAAACAAGGTTGAATATTTGCCTCAGAGGTAGAAATGTTTAACGGTGCTCGACATAATAAAAAAGTCCAACTATTTGCTGTTGTTAGTACAATCCTCATAGTTCCAATAACATCTGGAACAGCCTTCGCAATTCCAAGAGAAAATCAGTTATCTCAAGCGCAACCTGCCCCTGCGAGTCCATCACTGAATCCTAGACCAAGTATTTTTAACGAACCACCCTACAATCGTACCCAAACTCCAGTCTCGCCAGGGTCTGGGACACTACCCGTATCACCCACAACCCCAGGAACAACGCCGCCTTCTCCTTGCCCACCTACTGGAACCGGTGTAACAACACCTGCCCCCGCACCTGGAGGATCAGTGATTCAGCCTCCATTACCAGAACAACAACAGACACCCAGCGCTAGAGTCATACCTGTTAATGGCAGAGTCAATATCAGGCTGACGAATACAACCAATGCAGTTGTGTTGTATCAAGTCATTGGCAATACTGAGCAACGAAGTCTTGCAGGAAAGTCGGAAGTAACGCTCCGCGATTTATCCGCACCCGTATCATTAACTTTTTCTCGACAAGACCGAGGACTACTCAGACCAACTGTAAGTGCAACTTCTATGGGATTGTTAGAAGTGACATTAGATGCAACAACTGACTTATCTGAGGATCGAACGACAATTAGAGTGCAACCTGATGGGGCGGTGTTATTAAATTAGTCAGTATTGATATACGTAGTTTCAAAAATAGGACTTTCCTGAGTGAGGATAACAACTCCTCACTCTATTTAATTTATTGTTGAGTCGCCACTGCGATCACTTACCAAGTTAACGTCGTCAAGCGCACTCGATCGTTTGCCTCAGCATAAATACTTAGCTCATAATAGAAGGACAAAAGTTATATTTTTTGTCATTGATAAACTAGAAATGTATACGTAACAATATCTAACTCAGCAACAATGGATTGCTCAATGCGAATCAACCACGCCTTAAAGCAAGACACGAGTTGCAGTTTTTAAGACAAATTATTGCTTAAACACTTGTAAATTAATGTTTTTATCTGGTAACATGCTTTTTCTTCTTTCTCCTTTAACGCTCGGTGCTTTTTTTCCAGGACTCGACACCTTGTTTTCTACGCAAGGAATTATGGTCATGCTTCTAGCCGCCTATGCAGGCGCGATGTGGCTATTTCTGACGAGTGCGCCCAAAGTACACACTGTTATGGTGTCTGATATGGAAATTGCTCGACAGTTGTATGAAGGGCTGCTCGACCTACCAGCTGCCGATGTGCCGCTACACTATTACTACAACTACGAGCAAACAATTGGTGCAGCAGGAATTGACCCACTATATATGTCTGCTAGTCCAGGAATTGGCACAACTCGCACTTTAAATGCGCCTGAGGGATTGTGGTATCAACTCAAGAAAAACACTCAGTTGCACGTAGTATCTGGCGCTGGGTTGGGGAAAAAGAACCAGCAACGTCATGTTTGCTTTGATCGCGACTGTTTAGAACAAATCTTGATGCGTGTGGAAGTGCGTGGATTGAAGCACAAAATCCTGAGTCAAAAGCCATTAAACTTTTTGGTCAAAGATCTCGAAGGACGTGTCATCGAGTTAGCCGAAGTTTCTAACTAAAGGTGGATGCGGCGGGACGCCTAGTGGCTAAAGTCGCGGCTAAAAGCACAAAGTCCACCTTGGTGTACTAGAGAAATCTTGACATACTTGATCTGTGTTGCGGCAATTTCCACTAACACCTGCACTACCGGCTTGAATGCGAGGCAGCTTCTTGAGAGTTAAAAGTATTTGCCAAGGAAAATGACTTCTTTTACCTTATGCACCCTTGTCAACATAGTAGATGTATTCAATGTATGTCTCTCGAACTTTCCGCGCACCTGTTACCTCAAAAGTCCTCTTTGCAGGCTCAATTATCCAAAGTTCCGACCCAAATGCGGCTAAGCTTATCTTCTATACAAAGCCTTTTGAGATCTGCAATCATCCGAGTGGCGATTCCCTTTCTCCTGAACCTTTCATCAACGACGAGATCGTACAAATACACTTGGAAGCTGGTATTCTCTACAGCAGGAAAACAAAAAGCACTCAAATAGCCAACGGGAGCCGAAGCAATTACACACAAAATAAAGTAGCAATGTTTACTAGCTAAGGCTTGCTTCAGATAAGCATGGACTAGCTACCTTCCTGCTGCGATCTTCCTCTAGTATTAACAGCTGGATGGCGAAAGCTAAAAAGCTCCTGATCGCTCTGTTGTAGTTTCCGTATCTCGACGAAAGGTTGTCATAAAATAATTCTGCGATTGCGAAAAGGAAGACACATAAGGGAAGAGAAGCGAGGAAACAGTGCTTAGCAAAATGCCTAAGTAATTTCTCTCAGCTAGAGTTTTCCTGATCCCCAAACTCAGACATCTGACCCCTTCTATCACTCACTTTTCAACCGCACTTGGTCATAAGCAAATTTACCGCGAATGAACTCGTTAAAGTATTGTCCTTGAGAAGTTTCTTGTTCTAGCCCTTGTGCGATATCAGCGGGAACATCTTGATAGTTGTAGATGCTACCATTTTTGAATTCAATTTGGAGAAGTTTTCTTGGCGGATCGTAATCGTATTTTTTGATTAAGCTGCTAGCAGATTTGAGTAACGGAAAAGCGATCGCATCGCGAATACTCGCACAATCTGTCAACAGCATCACCAAGCGGTCAATTCCAATACCTAAACCCACAGTGGGCGGCATTCCGTATTCTAAAGCAGTGATAAAATCTTCATCAACACCCTGCGCTTCCAAATCTCCGGCGGCTTTACGCGCTGCTTGGGCTTCGAGTCGCTGACGTTGGTCGATCGGATCGGTTAATTCCGAAAAACCATTCGCTGTTTCTCTACCCACAATAAACAATTCAAATCGCTCAACCAAACCAGGCTTAGACCGATGCGGCTTCGCCAAAGGTGAAATTTCTACAGGATAGTCGAGAACGTATGTTGGTTGAATAAGTTGCGATTCGGCTTTTTGCTCAAATGCTTCATTAAGAACTTTACCAATCGAATCACACTCTTCAACATCAATTCCTGCACTCGCCGCTGCTGTTTTTGCTTCTTCAAGCGTAGAAAATACCGCGAAATCGATGCCGGTCACTTCCTTAACTAAATCGTGCATTGTGACGCGTCGCCAGGGAGGGGTTAAATCGATCTCCTCACCTTGGTAGGTAATTTGCAGCGTACCCAAAACCTCTTGCGCCACAGTAGTAATCAAGTCTTCCGTCAGCGCCATCATGTCATTGTAGTCACCATAAGCTTGGTAAACTTCTACTGACGTAAATTCTGGGTTGTGGCGTGTTGAGACACCTTCATTACGAAAAATGCGTCCTAACTCGAAGACTTTTTCAAACCCACCGACAATCATCCGCTTAAGGTGTAATTCGGTTGCAATTCGCAGATACAACTCCATATCTAGCGCATTATGGTAGGTGATAAACGGACGCGCATCCGCACCTCCTGCCTCTGGTTGGAGTACAGGCGTTTCAATCTCAATAAAGCCTTGTGTTTCTAAATAGCGACGAATTCCCGCAGTAATTTGAGCGCGACGACGAAATGTTTGCTGTACTTCTGGATTCACAATTAAATCAACATACCGCTGACGATACCGCTTTTCGGTATCTGTAAGACCATGCCATTTGTCTGGTAAAGGTAATAAAGATTTCGTCAGAATCGCGTACTCGCTGACATTGACGGATAACTCACCTTTTTCCGTCTTCTTGATTGTGCCTTTGGCTCCTAAAATATCTCCCACATCCGTAAGCTGCTTTAAGTGATTGAAAGCATCAGGATCGGTATTTGCCATGCCTTGCTGGATTCTTTTTTTATCCAGGTACAGTTGAATTGTACCAGTTTCGTCTTGCAAGCTGAAAAAAGCGAGTTTACCAAAGACGCGACGTGCCAAAATACGACCGGCGATCACCACTTCTACATCGACTTCTTCACCACTTGGTAAATCAGCAAATTTTTTTTGCAATTGTGCAGCATGATGCGTCACTTCCCAGCGGTAAGCGTAAGGATTCATCCCTAGTTGCTTGAGTTGAGCGACTTTTTCTAAACGCGCAGCACGGATTTCTTCTAAACTTGAGGTACTTTGAGAATTTGAAGACTGATCGGCAGACATGGTAATTACTAATTAGGAGCCACTGAGGAACTATACAGACTGGCAATGCTTTTGATTATAAACTTGTGCTGTAATTCCTGTAGCAGTGTAAGTGCTTCAACTTATCGCTTCACTAGGATAAATTCCTCTTTTACTTGCGAACAATAACGCAGTTGCGATCGCATTGTCACGCAGCCACACATCATATTGACGTTCAAAAACTTTATCTCCTACCTGCAAGCCTATGTAACCAGAGGTTCATTTTGTGAGTCTCAATAGACTAGTTATAGAGGTTGCATGATAGTAGGAATCATCAGGATCATCATGGAACAAGATATTTTTGAATTACCAGGACCAGAAGGTAAGGCTTTAGTCGGTAATTTACTCGATTTAAGCCAAGATCCGTTAGGTTTTTTAACACAGTGCGCGCGGGAGTATGGCGATATAGTACCGATGCGCTTAGGATTAACGCCAACGTGTCTTCTCACGCATCCTGACTTAATTGAGGAAGTTCTCAAAGATCGGGACTCTTTTATCAAAAGTCGGGGTTTTCGGGCATTGCGCACTTTATTAGGTGAAGGATTATTAACGAGTGAGGGTGACTCGTGGTTTCGCCAGCGCCGCTTAGCCCAACCTGTTTTTCACCAAAAGCGAATTGCTGGTTATGCCACGATTATGGTTGAATATGCCGAACGAATGCTGACAACTTGGCAAAATGGAGAAACGCGCAACGTTCACGCCGATATGATGCGTCTTACGTTGAACATTGTGATGAAGTGTTTATTTAACCAGGATATTGATGAAGGAAACGCGCAAATTGTTGCTAACGCGCTGGATGTGGCAATGGATTGGTTTGAAAGTAAGCGCAAGCAAAATTTCTTGATTTGGGAATGGTTTCCGCGACCAGAAAATCTTCGCTATCGCAACGCGATTAGTCAAATGAACGCAACAATTTACAGCATTATTGAGCAACGACGCACCAGCGGCGAAGATCCTGGCGATTTACTCTCGATGCTGATGCAAGCGCGCGATGAGGATGATGGTACTGGAATGAGCGATCGCCAGTTACGCGATGAAGTGGCAACTTTGATGCTAGCAGGGCATGAAACTACTGCAAATGCTTTGACCTGGACGTGGATGTTACTTGCTCAACACCCCGAAGTATTATCTAAACTTGAAGCCGAGTTGCAACAAGTGCTTGATGGACGTTCTCCGACTGTCGCTGATATACCGCAGTTGCGCTATACTGATATGGTTGTCAAAGAATCGATGCGACTTTATCCACCAGTCGCTATTTTTGGGCGAGAAGCTGCGGTAGATTGTCAAATTGGCGGCTACAGCGTACCGAAAGGCTGCACGATTATGATCAGTCAGTGGGTCATGCACCGCGATCCTCGCTATTTTGAAGATCCGGAAACTTTCAAACCCGAACGCTGGGCAAACGATCTAGAAAAACAGTTACCCAGAGGCGTTTACATTCCTTTTGGTGATGGACCGCGCGTTTGTATTGGCAAGGGTTTTGCGCTGATGGAAGCTATTTTGTTACTTGCAACGATCGCGCAAAAGTTTCGCCTCAATCTTGTTCCTGAATTTCCGATTGTGCCGCAGCCTTCGATTACGCTGCGCCCAGAGTATGGAATCAAAGTGGTTGTAGAGCGTAGATAGTATTGAATTATGGGCAGGCTTCGGCTCTGCCCTTGAAATTCTAGTATGTAGATATTCACACGCTCTTCACTTGAGGGAGGCGCGATCGCTTTAAATTTAGCTACACTGCATAAAGCTTCCCTATAAGGAGGACTTTTTTGTATCGACGGGGCGATTCCACTTTCAGCCGCCTTGTGTTTGCATTCATAATAAAACAGGCGTGAGTAAATTAAGTTGATAGTACGAGTAAAACTACGTGATTGAAGCAGAAGTCCACTACTCACTGCATAACTTCTTGCGATCGCAAGGCGAAGCTTCCTGGCACCATCATCTAACAATGGCGCGGCTGGTTGCACGCGGATTACGACTCAAGCGTAGTGCTTTAATTCAAGTCGGGGCTGGTAGTGGCTATCAAGGGCGATATCGCCTGAGTTATCTTGCTCCCGCACTAATGTGGCAAGAAGCTGTAATTATAGTCGCCCCTGAGGAAGTACAGCAGCAATTACTCCGTGTTGAAATTCCGCCATTACAACAGTGGCTGCAAACCAATAAAAAAATTCTCACAGGTGATTCGTGGGCTTACGATGGTTTTCAGGGAGTACTGATAACTTCTCCTGCATCTTGGTTAGCAGCACAGTTAGCAGAAAAAGGATTTCCGGCTAATATACCTACGATTTTGGATGGTGTTGATGACCTCGAAGCTTGGACTCGCACTCAACTCACCGCAACGATTCAACCGAGTGATTGGGAGGAATTAATGCTGGCTTTTCCCAAGCACGTAGAACTCATTCGCAATGCACGAGTCCAACTGACAAAAGCAATTTTTCAACATCCCGTTAATCCCTACGAGTGCTATTTAAGCTCGCAACAAGAGCAGGACATTCTTCATAGTCTCGACCAAAGCATAAACATAAGTTGCAAAGATATAGCGCCACAACATAGCGATAATGGCTTAAAACAATTTACATCAACACGCAATCTCGGTGTACCAAATGCTTGGCGTAAGTTTTGGCAAAGTCCCCGTGACAATCAACTGCTTTGGGCAACCGTTTCACGTTCTCAGGGGTCATTTTCCTTACACTCGTCCCCTGTAGAAGTTGCATCGGCGCTTGCACCAATTTGGTCAAGACAACCTGTTGTTTTAGTTGGTAGTGCCTTAGATCAAGAAGCTGAAGCACCGATTTATCGAAAAAACTTAGGTCTAGGTGAGTTAACTTGTCTAAAGTTTTCTGACGATCGCCGCGAAAATCTGATTCAACTTTATCTACCTGATCGCTTACCTTTACCAAATACCCCAGAATTTCAAACCGCGTTCATTGAAAAAGTTCATTCACTCCTTAGTTCAACTACGGCATCTCCTGGATTGACAGTCGTTCTAGTAGGTGATGTACCGCTTAAAGCCCAAGTCGGCGCAACTTTAGCCGCAGAATTTGGCTCTAGGGTACAAGTAGAGAAAACAACTTCTTTTTTAGATCAGCGCGGAATCTTAGTGACTGGTTGGAACTTTTGGCGACAGCATCTCAGTCAATTGCCAACGCCACAATTATTAATTGTTGCCACATTACCTCTACCTTCCTTAGAAAACCCCTTAGTTGCAGGCCGAGTTGCGTACTACAAGCGCACGCATCAAGATTGGTTTCGGCTGTATCTCTTGCCAGCTGCTTTAAATGAATTATCGCGGGCGATCGCCCCAGTCCGCGATCGTCATGGTGTTGTTGCCTTACTTGATAGCCGAGTATTGCACCGAAGTTATGGCTCTCAAGTTCTCGCTGCGCTCAGCCCAATGGCAAGAGTTGATTATCTTGATTCTAGTCTCCTAACTCCAGCCAATTGAGAAACTAGAAGTGAGGAATGAGAGGCGAATGAGTCGTGATGAGTGGCTAGTACGTAAGTTTTGAATTGTTCGCGCTCATAGTTGGGCGGCATTTATTAAAAAAAAATTCTCAACTTAAAACTTATCACTTTTCTACCCATTGCTGTGACACCAGCAACAGCGTTATTATCAAGGCACAGTAAGTATTTGATCTCTAGTCCAATAATAAGTTTTTGTGAGTCTTTACTCAATCCAAAATACCGAATGGAATAAGACTATGGGCGAAGCAAAGCGTCGTAAAGCAGCATTAGGAGAGAACTACGGTAAAGAAGCTCAAATCCTGCCATGGCTTCCTATTACCAAAAGCCAAGCCCAACAATTCGCTAAGTGGAGCAATCGCGGTGCTTGGTTTGGCATTGGCTTTCTTGTTATTTGGTGGATCACCGTTCGGTTTATTGGTCCAGCTTTTGGTTGGTGGCAAGTAACTTGATTTTGAATCAATGATTTTTTAATCAAAGTCATAAAAATTTACATTGGGTTTTGCCAATTTCTCACAATCAAGCGTTAGGTAAACATAGCCTGACGCTTTCTTTATTTCCAGCCATCACAGACACTGGAAACCGAACATTTTGGTGTCCGTCTAGGGCTACGTACATCAAATATGACTTTTTGCATACACTCAATTGCTAAATAATCAGTTAGCTTGGATATATCAGATATTTATCTGAAATTTAGACGAAATATTACCCTTTGGAGTAAATATCTCTACAAATTAGGTAAATATAAAGAAAATCTAAAAATAGGTTTACAATTAAGTGTGGTGTTTGGAGGACAACCGTGTTTCTCAGACTAGCAGAACAACACCGACAATATGTCCAGGATCTCGTGATGAATCTACAAGCTTTGGCAACCGTGTTAGAGCGACGTGGATATCCCGCATCATGTTATACCTGTGGCGGACAAATGAGTAGCGCCTCATTTATGGTTAGTTTAGGAAATAACCATTTGATTCGGTTTCTCGTGTCCGATTATGGCATCACATGGACCGAGATGCGCGACGATCGGGAACTAATGAAGTTAGAGGGTGCTGAAGCAATTAGTCAGTTACAAGAACTGGCTAATTTAGTTAAAAACTTTGTTCCCCCTAGTGAATCACCGACATTAGTCAGCAAAAACGTCTAAAGCTAATTTATTAGCACTTGTCAGGGTGGCGGAGCGGTCGCCACCTAATTTTTTAGTATGTAGCGATAAATGCAAAAAACCCCAGCCAAGAACAGCTAGGGATAGATATCAGTGTTTAAAACTTAGCAGTTTATGCCAGGTTACTATTCATCAGCTTCTAAATCATCATCTTCTGTTGATGAGGATACAGAATTTGCAGAAACAACGGCTCCCATTTCGAGTTTCTCGCGTACTAGCTGTTGAATTTGTCCAGCGAGTTCAAAGTTTTCTTCTAAGTACTTAATCGCATTATCACGACCTTGGGCAATGTTATCACCGTTGTAGCTATACCAAGCTCCTTTACGAACAACAACGCCCGTTTCCTCAGCAAGGTCAATCACACAACCTAAAGTTGAAACACCTTTACCAAACACAATGTCAAATTCTGCCACTCTAAAGGGTGGAGCAACCTTATTCTTGGCAACTTTCACTTTGACACGATTACCAAACTCTTCGGTGCCTTTTTTCAAGGTTTGAATGCGGCGAATGTCGAGTCGCACTGAAGCATAGAACTTCAGCGCGTTACCACCTGTCGTAGTTTCTGGATTACCGTATGTCACACCAATTTTCTGGCGCAATTGGTTGAGGAAAATGACTGTACAGCCAGATTTACCAATGTTACCTGTAATTTTTCTTAACGCCTGGCTCATTAAACGAGCTTGCAGACCAACGTGCGCATCACCCATTTCACCTTCAATTTCTGCACGGGGGACAAGTGCCGCTACTGAGTCTATAACGACAATGTCTACAGCTGCCGAACGGACTAACTGATCGACAATTTCTAAAGCTGCTTCCCCTGTGTCGGGTTGAGAAACGAGTAAGTTGGCAATATCAACTCCCAAGGCAGCAGCGTAGGTAGGATCGAGAGCGTGTTCAGCATCTACAAATGCCGCGACACCACCATTCTTTTGCACTTCGGCAACCGCGTGCAGCGCTACTGTCGTTTTACCAGAACTTTCTGGACCATAAATTTCGATAACTCGCCCTTTGGGTAAACCGCCGCCCAACGCTAAATCTAGGGTTAACGCACCCGTAGGAATTGTTTCCACCCGCATCCGAGTGGCATCCCCAAGGCGCATAATTGCCCCTTTGCCAAAGTTGCGTTCGATTTGGTTTAGCACCAAGTTCAGGGCTTTTTGCTTTCCGGATGTATCAGTTGTATCAATAGCCATTATTGCCTCTAAGTATGGAGGTTGAAAAATTATTCTGGGAGTTATGACTAGTGCAGATATACTATTCTAGCCGGATTTTCTCGACTTTTGCATGAAACTCAAAGCAGAGTTTTGATGGTAAAACAAGTCACGTATAATAAATCGTCCAAGTGTGATTCTACGTTTATTTTGCGTGGTAATTCAGTAAAATTTTGAACAACAAAAACCTGGATTATACACAGTAGATAATAGTTTCAAGCTTACCACTAACTACGAATTGTTCTTTTAGTTTTGTAATGACTTTTTATCAAGCTGATTTAGTGACAGACACTGCGATTTCTGTAGCTGGATTAACCGCGTATATTCAGGCGCTGTTAGAAGAAGATCCCCAGTTACGCCAGGTTTGGGTTATTGGCGAAGTTTCCAGTGCTAATGACCACCCGAAAGGGCTATTTTTTACGCTGCAAGATATTGAAGGCAAAGCCGCGATTAACTGTGTAGTGTGGCACAGTCAAATCGATAAACTCGCACAGATACCGCAACGCGGAGAACAGCTAATTGTTTTGGGAAGTTTGCGGCTGTATCCGCAACGAGGACAGTATCAGTTAACGGTGTGGCAAGCCTTACCCGCAGGCGATGGTCTACAAGCATTGCGTTATCGCCAGCTACGCAACCGTTTAGAAGCCGAAGGGCTATTTGCCGTTGAACGCAAGCGATCGCTTCCAACTCATCCGCAGACAATTGCGGTTGTCACCTCTAGTGCGGGTGCTGCGTGGGGTGATATTCAAAAAACACTTCGCAGTCGTTATCCAGGGTTGCGCGTCTTGTTTTCCCCAGCTTTAGTGCAAGGCGAACAAGCACCAGAATCAATCGCGAGGGCGATCGCACGGGTAGAAGCAGATGGTAGAGCAGAAGTCTTAATTTTGGCGCGGGGTGGTGGTGCGGTTGAGGAATTAGCTTGCTTTAATGATGAACGCGTCGTCAGAGCGATCGCCCAATGTTCGATTCCAGTCATTACAGGTATTGGTCATCAACGTGACGAATCTTTAGCTGACTTAGTTGCGGATGTTTCCGTTCATACTCCCACCGCAGCCGCTGAACGCGTTATCCCTGAATTGCGAAAGCTTTATCTAGAACATCAGCAAAGAGTTGTGGCTTTACGTTCCGCTATGTTTCAGGAACTAGCAACTCTAGAAAATCAGCTACAGGAATTTAAAATTCGTTTACAGCGTTTGCGCTTGGATCAAAAAATTCTCCAACAAATGCAGTTACTCACATCGAAGCGTCAACAGCTTATTGCTCGAACAAAGCAGCAATTACAGCAAGCAACTCTTTGCTGCCAATTTTTAGAGCAGAAGTTAGCTACGCTTGATCCTAGGGCAGTACTAAAGCGGGGATATGCCGTAGTGAGACACGAGCAAGACGTGATCGCGCGTAAGGCTCGCGACTTAGCAGTAGGGCAGAAACTATCCATTCAGTTAAGTGAAGGACAAGTTAAAGTCGAAGTAAAAGAAATCATCGATTAATTTTATGGCTAGACGTCGTAAGGGTGCTAATTCCGAACCAGTAGATGCAACACTCAAACCCGATTGGAATTATGAAGCTAAGGTTGCTGAAGTCGAAAGAATTATTGCTCAAATTGAAGGTGGCGAGTTGGAATTAGAAGAAGTATTCGAGCAATTTACGGCAGCCTTTGAATATTTACGTCAATGCGAAACTTTTCTCCAACAGCGACAGCAGCAAGTCGATTTATTAATCGAAACGTTAATTGATGAACCCGTGTAGAAAAGCAGAGGTGCCAGTTGCGTGCGGAGGTGTCCTGCGTTGAGCAAACTGGCGTGGGCAGAGGAGCGAATGCATTCAAAACATCGCGTACTAGTCACTAGCCACTCTTCCCTCGCCTCTCCTTAAGCAATGCTGCCACGTTTGCGGGCTTCCTTGTAGGAAATTCCGACATTACGCAAACCAGCTTTAATCATTTGTTGTTCGAGTAAGGCAAAGAAACGCGCGCGATCGCCGCCACGAACGACAGCTTGATTATGTGCTTCTGCAAGCGCAACGGGATAGCCGTAACCTTTTTGTACCTGTGCCAACATTAAGCTGAGCGATTGAGCGAGTAGTGCTGGGTTTTCTGCTACCCAAGCGGGGACTTCAACTCTGGCAATTTCTGTCCCCACATGAACGTAGCAAAAATAAACGGTATGGCAACCGTATAAATCAAGAATGCGGTGCGAACTACGCCATAAAGTACTGCGTTGTCCTGGCTTGAGGGAAAATGTCCACAGTGCAATATCGCGTAAAGGATCGAGCATCTGACACGGCGCTTTTTCGACAACCAAATTCGGGCAGTAGGTTACGCAATCAGGATTTTCGTGCGGACACGCTTGTAAGCGCAAGAAGTTAATTGCTTCTCCGCTACGCGATGCACTCAAGTAGCCCATGATCGGAATACCTGCCTCTTTTAGCTGATCCCAAGCATCTAGAATCGGTGGCAAAATGCGCTCGCGTGCTTCTAAGGGTAATTGCTCTAAAAACCAATAAATCAGTGAACCATCCACCATTGCTAAGAGTGGCACTGAAGATGATAATTCTCTATCCCTCATCCCTGTAAGTGCTAGTTCTGCCAAAATTGTTGCTTCTGAAGCAGTGCGGCAATATCCCATCCATTCTTCGGTACGAATTCCCCACTGACGCGAGATGTATAAGTCTTCAGCGCGATAAAACACTTCGGGTAAGCTATCTAGCAATGGTTGGCGATTTTGCCCATAGTGCAAGACAACACGCCCAATGTTGAGGAGGTAGCAGTAAGCAATTTCGTGCTGATTTGGGGCAATTTGCGAGCCATCCGTCGCAATCACAGTGTGAACTGCTGGGGGAATGGGAATATCGACGGCAGTATCAAGAGGTTCAACGGGTGTGGCGATGCTGAACAGAATGCGATCGCGCCATTTTTGTTGTTTGTTTACTAATTCAGCTTGTTGCGTACACGCATCCGCAAATAACTCTTGAGCTAATTCTACGCGCTGACGACTAGCAGCCGCCTCTAGAGAGAGATGCTGGCTAATGCCTTGCATCGCTTTTGCAAGTTTTGTTAAATCGAGCATAGTTAGCTATTGGCTTTTAGCTATTAGCTCCAGCTTATATCGTTTTACTTGTGGTTGATACGAATCGGCAACAGAGGTGCTATCTTGACGGTTTAACCCCAAGTTGAAAAATCATCAGCAAACTGGGCAAGTGACAATAGCTGAATGCGATCGTGATTTTGGGCAGCTTGTCGTTCATCTTTGGTGTTATAGCCCCAATCAGCTAAATATAGTTTTACCGTGTCTAGATTTGCTTGCTGGGCAACAAGTTCTAGCGTTTTAATCCGATCTTCGACAAACCACAAGCTAGCAGGTAAGGTTTTTGCTGCCGCAATTAACTCGTGTAGAATTTCATGCTTAGGGCGCTTGTTTTCTTTCCCGAATACCGATTTTTCTGGTAGTTGAATTCCTTGCTGCGCAAGTAGTTGCTGCACAAATCGCCCTTCTTTAGTTGTCACGATAAAAACTTGAGTTGGGCTATTTATCAAGGAGTTGAGTTTTTCGATAACACCAGGATAAAAGCTATGCAAATTCAACCAACTTGCTAAATCATCGCGAATCCATTGATCGCGAAACGAATCGAGTTTGTGAGCAATTGTGGCAGATTGAAGACGAGTTTCTTGTAAGATAACGTGTGCGATCGCATGCCACTCTTGCAAAATCTTGTCTTCCGTAACTCCTGATAACAAAGCGGCGATGAGTAATGGCATTTCCCAGCCAGTTTCAATGACTGGGCGCAACCGATAAAACTTTTCGGCTAAATCTTGTGGTGGTGCTTTGTCTGCTTGTGACCAAATATCACGGTAAGTCTGCCAAGCTGTCTCAAAATATTCTTTTAACCCATTGCAAATAACGCCATCAAAGTCAAGTGCAAGAATCGTTGGTTGATTTGCGATCGTGCCTTTCATGCAATCTTTTCGTTCAATACGGTTTACTACACCATTAAGATTGCTTTAGCGGCATTTTTCAAGTTGATTTGTTTAATTAGTAAACGTCAGTTATAACGAAACGTTCAATTTCCACTTACCACACTGTAGAAGCTTTAAAGTTATTTACTATTTTCATCAAACTGGGGCGCTAGGATTCGAACCTAGGAATGGCGGGACCAAAACCCGCTGCCTTACCGCTTGGCTACGCCCCAATGACTCAACCTTAACTATATTAGCAGCAAATCCTGGAAAAGTGTCAAGTCTTTTTCAAAGGGGTGAGGGGCGAGGAGTGAGTGACTAGTAGGAGTGTGGGAGTGTAGGTAATAGAGTTCTGTGTTTTGGAAAGCGAAGAAAGGTGCCGGAGGCATTTATTAAAAGAAATTTGAACTTTGAGTTTTCTTAACTCAACACTCAACATTCATAACTCTCTTAGTCTACCTGCCTACCCGCTTACCCTCCGACCCCTTCGTCAGTCAAGCTGGATAAATCCGCAAGCGACGATTGGGTTCTTCACCAAAGCTATTGGATTTTAAGCGATAGTGTTCGACAAGTTCGTGTTGCATCTTGCGGACTTTGGGCGATCGCGGTAATAACTCGACAGGTTGTCCTTTCGGAATGACGATTTGCTCGACCGCAAGCCGCGCTTCTTCTAAGGCATCGATTTCATCTTCGCTTCCGCCTTGAGTAAATAAACTCAGTTCGCGTTCATCAGTTGTCAGTGGTTCGTCCATATCCAACATCCGGCGCAGCGTCCGCGTAATTTGGGGAATGGTGCTGGCTTTAATCATGTGGATGGGAACTTGACGCACTTTTGCGATGTGACGCAGCTTTGAGTGATTTTTGACGTGCGATCGCAGCGCCAAGATAGCGTCAGCACTATCGATGTCTTTTGTCAAGACGACAGGTAAGTTTAATACCTGAATCACTTGTTCTAGCTGGTGACGACTGACGCCATAGGGATAGATGTGTAAGGGTAAATCTTCCCCATTTGGTCCAGCAGTTTGCGCACCATAGCCGAAGCGATCAGGCGGAGCGAGCGATTGGTCAAGTAGCTGCTCAAATTCACTCACTCCTGATATGTCTTGCTCTTTAGCGTGACGCGGCAGTGGTAACATTTGTCCTGATGCCCGCCAGCCATTTGACTGCATTGTCGGTGGTTGTGAGGTATTCAACGAAGCAGTTCTGATGTCTTGCTTCTCGTCGGTAATTCCTCGAATTGTTACCGGTTGCTGACGAGTTACCGTGACTTTACCCGCGTCGTCTACAGTGCGCACTTGGGGGCTTGGTTGATGTCCGCGTAGAAGACTGTCTACGGTATCAGCTACGCTTTCGTGAACAACCCAGCGTTGGCGTTCGAGCATTTCTACCGCGATTTCAAAAGTCGGTGGCGCTTTACGTTCTAGAACAGTTTTTTGGCTGCGTCGCCGTCGGGCTTCGTCATCACCTAATGTAACAGCTTGAATTCCTCCTACTAGGTCGGATAGCGTCGGGTTTTTGATCAAGTTTTCAATTTGATTACCGTGCGCTGTTCCCACTAACTGTACGCCGCGTTCGGCGATCGTCCGCGCTGCCATTGCTTCGAGTTCGGTGCCAATTTCATCAATGACAATAACTTCGGGCATATGGTTTTCCACCGCCTCGATCATCACTTGATGTTGCAGTTCAGGACGTGCGACTTGCATCCGACGGGCGCGACCTATAGCTGGATGGGCAACGTCTCCATCGCCAGCAATTTCATTCGAGGTGTCAATAATCACAACTCGTTTATTAAGTTCATCCGCTAGAACCCGCGCAATTTCGCGTAAAGCTGTGGTTTTACCAACTCCTGGACGACCGAGCATCAAAATTGATCTGCCCGTTTCTACCAAGTCGCGGATCATGCCGATTGTGCCGTAGACCGCGCGACCAACACGACAGGTTAAGCCGATAATTTTTCCTGTGCGGTTACGGATAGCACTAATGCGGTGTAATGTTTTTTCAATTCCGGCGCGGTTGTCTCCTCCGAATTCTCCGACACGCTGGATACACTCGTTAAGTTGTTCCTGCGAAATCGGGGTATCGGAAAGGTACTCAGCTTGGTTTGGAAAGCGGGCTTCGGGAAGACGTCCCAAATCCATCACCACTTCCACCAAACTATCCCTTAAAGGGTGATACTCTAAAGCTTGTCGAATCTCTAACGGCAAAATATCTAACAATTTTTGCAGATCGTCTGTATTGGGCATTCTTCGTAAGGTGGCGTTATCAACAAGAGAGCAAGAGCGCGAGCGTATGATTTCAGCATTTTTACACTGACTTTAGCTGAGAAACCAAAGAATTTGCTAGCTTAACAGCCTGCCAAAGTAATTCTCGGTTATCTTCTAAACGAAGCGATGGCACCACAGTAGATTGATTCATAGGCTTTTGTTCTAGTTGCTCTAAAATAGGTGAAAGTAAAACGCGAGCGTAACTACCGTAAGCAATACCAGAAATATGCAAATGGTTAGTGGCTAGTGAATGGTAGTTAGGTTTTAGGGAAATATTGTTGTTGTCCTTCCCTGACCTCTGACCTCTGACTCCTGACCCTTTGATAAGTCCGATCTCTTTCAACTTCGCAACGGTGTAATCATTCGTTCCTCCAGCTAACTGTACGTATCCTGGTAATCCGGCTGCGAGTACCTTTTGCCCTAACTTGATTGCAGCCAATGTGGTGCCATCACCGATATCACCGCTCATTGGTCGTCCGTCGGTTTGCCAAATCAACGGACAAGGTAGCGGTGCAATGATGTTGTACAAGTTCCACAAATATTCAATCATGCCGTCTCCGTCAGGACAGCTAATTGCTATTAACTTTAACCTGTTAAGCCACGGTTTGATTGCTTGCCATAGTCGTTTAAATTCAGTGATTCGTCCTATTTGCGTGTGAATTTCAAGTGCATCAACTCTGGATAAAGCTAACGGGGCGATCGCACCTGGTGTAGAAACATAGGCGCGCGTGTAAATTAGATCGCTAGGACATATAGGCAAACAACGACCGCAGCCATAACACAGATCCTGTACCACGCCAGAAAAGGTGTTGCGATCGCGGTCAAACACAATGGCTTGCGCGGGGCAAATTTTCTCACACGGTCGAGGACACGCTACTGGACACACCTCTGGATTAAATTCTGCTTTACGAAAATGTGGGTCTTCTCCATCATTTAAGCTCACCATTAACCACGGGCGACTTTGGTAAGCAAAACCTCGCTGCTGAGCATCACTAGCTAGCGAGTCCGCAACTGCTAGTGCTTCTTGCGCTGCTGCAATGACGGCAGGATCGGCTGCCACGTCAATACAGTCAACGCCAGCTAACGTGTAAGCTAATGTTAAATTTCTAACCGCAGGTAGATGTTGAAAGCTAGCTCCGCAGATCAACTTAAACCAGTGACCTTTATTCAAGGAGCATAAAGGTTTGTACAAGTCAGTCACACTTCTATGCTAATGTGTGACGTCAAAAATAGCAGCTTGCGAATCAAATTTAATAAAAAACTTTTGACAGATGGCTATTTAAGGCAGGTAAAATGCCTATCTCACTATTCATGTGCTAAAAAAGTTGAACGCGATTGTTCTTCACGATTTTTTGTTCAATTTTGTCATTACACTATAAAAGAGTACATTTGTACTGGAAAAAGCCATGAGTCTGAATGTTGTAACCTTAGTAGGTCGTGTTGGTAGCGAACCAGATATTAAGTATTTTGAATCTGGAAGCGTCAAGTGTCGGTTAACGTTGGCGGTAAAACGGCAGTCACGTAATAGCGATGAACCTGATTGGTTTACGCTGGAATTATGGGGGAAAACCGCAGAGGTCGCGGGTAATTATGTCCACAAAGGCAGTTTAATTGGCGTTAAAGGCGCTTTAAAGTTTGACACCTGGAGTGATCGCAACACAGGCGCAACGCGTACATCACCGATTATTCTTGTGGACAAACTAGACCTTTTAGGTTCTAAACAAGATAGCAACGCTAATTTTTCTAGCGGTGACGACAACTTTTAGGGGTCAGAATAGAGTTGAAAGAGAAATTGCGACTAAGACTAATCACTAACTACTTATCACTCGCTCCTCGCTCCTCGCCCCTCCTTTCAGTACCGAATTTGCAACGTTACCGTTGCTTCAACTTGCTGTTCGCCACCGACGATAGGAGTAGCTGCAACACTATCAGCCATAGCAGCTTGACGCGCTAAAGGAATAGGCGGTGGCGGGGTCGTACCAGCATTATTAATTTGAATGCTGACGACTTCACTAGGGGAGAGATTCAAGACGCTTAATACGGTATTCGCTTGTTGTTGCGCATCTTGTGTCGCTTCGCGTAAAGCTTGCTGTTGAGCTTGGGCGATCGCGCTATCTGTCGCAATAAAACTCACACTATCAATGCGGGTTGCGCCTGCTTTTACCGCTTCATCTAATAAATTTCCCGTTCTTTCCGTCGCCATCCGAAAACTGACAATATTTGTTGCTGAATATCCTGTTAATCGCTGTGTATTATCAGTGTAGCTATAAATTGGGTTAAGAGTAATACCAGTAGTTTCGAGTTTTTCTACATTACGTGACTTGAGCAAAGCAACAACATCTGATGAGCGTCGGGCGGCTTCTTGTTGAACTTCAGCCGCAGTTTTCCCCTGTACTTCAACACCTAAGCGCACTTGCGACAACGTAGTAGGAATTGATTCCATCCCACGACCGCTTACAGTAATAGTACGCATAGCAATTGAAACTTGCGGTTGTTGTGACATAACAGGAGGGGTGAATGCTAAACATAATACACTAGTAGTTACAAATATTCCGCGTAACGGATTCATCAAATTGGAGAAATATTTATGTTGGCGACTTTCAGCTACAGAAGAGACATTCATTGATTTTGCTGTCCTCACACTTAGAGGCTAATTGAATTTTGACGTCATGCATGACGTGCTATCTAATCTGGCATTAAACAAAAACAATGTTGCAATTGTTACAGTTTTTGTAACTTAAAATTAGTTAAAAATCAGGAACTGAGCAATTTTATTTTAATAGTAGGTATAAAGAAAACCTATTTACATCATCATCGTTACCCACTCCTAATTTAGTTAGCAAACTTGTACAGTAAAAAGAATGATTTTTGTACAGACATGGAAGGTAAATGCAATTGCCTAATTTAACCTGGTTGATGCAACTCCCAGGGTGGGAAAACAGTACGTCTTTGCTGGCAAGCGCGACAGAAGCTGCGACAGAAGCTTCGTCAGAAGGAGAATACGGAACCTTGTTGCTAACAGCAGTACTGCTGAATTTAGTCGTTATTTATTTAGCAAGTAAAATAGGCGGAGAATTTTCAAACCGTGTTGGTTTGCCACCTGTTTTAGGAGAATTAGTTGGTGGGGTCTTAGTCGGAGTTTCGGCTTTACACCTTTTGGCGTTTCCAGAAGCTGGGGTAGAACCTTCGAGTTCTTTAATTATTCGCTTCTTAGAATCGACTGCGGGTTTGACTCCTGATCTTGCAACAGCGGTGTTTCGCGACCAAAACGATGTTATCAGTGTTTTGGCAGAAATTGGTGTTGTGATTCTACTGTTTGAAATTGGTTTGGAGTCGAATTTAAAGGAATTACTTGAAGTTGGAATTCAAGCAACGCTCGTCGCTATAGTCGGAGTCGCTGTACCTTTTGCGGTTGGTACTGCAGGATTAATGATCTTGTTTGGTGTTCCGGCGATACCGGCAATTTTTGCTGGTGCTGCTTTAACCGCAACGAGTATTGGGATTACGTCGAAGGTTTTATCTGAATTGGGGCGACTCAATTCTAAAGAAGGTCAGATTATATTAGGTGCTGCGGTTATTGATGACGTATTAGGCATTATTGTCTTAGCCGTCGTTGCTAGCTTGGCGAAAACTGGTGAGATTGATGTCAGCAACGTTATTTACTTGATCCTAAGTGCGAGTGGTTTCTTACTCGGTGCTATTGTTCTAGGTAAAGTATTCAATAAAACGTTTGTCTCGGTAGTCGATCTATTCAAGACTCGCGGCGGCATTATTATACCAGCCATAATTTTTGCCTACGCTATGGCATATTTCGCAGCGGTGATTCACTTAGAGGCAATTTTAGGGGCTTTTGCCGCAGGCTTAGTATTGGATGAGACAGATAAGCGTAAAGAATTGCAACGGCAGGTTATTCCCATTGCTGATATTCTAGTGCCAATTTTCTTTGTGACTGTAGGGGCAAAAACTGATTTGGGAGTATTAAACCCAGCGAATCCCACCAATCGCGAAGGGTTAGTGATTGCGAGTTTCTTAATTGCGATCGCAATTATTGGTAAAGTTGTTACAGGTTTAGCAGTCTTCGGTCAACCTGGAATCAATCGCTTGGCGATCGGTGTGGGAATGATTCCTAGAGGTGAAGTTGGACTTGTCTTTGCTGGAGTTGGTTCAGCAAGTGGCGCGCTCTCTAAACCGCTAGAAGCTGCGATTATTATGATGGTCATTTTGACGACCTTTTTAGCACCACCTTTGTTGCGGTTTGTCTTTCCTGATTCTGGATTGGAGGTTGAGACAACAGAAGCCGTTCCTGAGTTAGATCGGGCGGCAAATCGACAACCGTAGGTAGGAACTAGGAGCGAGGGGCGAGGAGCGAGGAACGAAGAAGAATGATTAAAATACAAGTATATCCTCGGACAGCTAATCTCCTTGCCCTCGGGACAAATTACTTTGTGGCGACAACGGCAATGTTCCAGGCGAAGCGCTTGGTGAGAGGTAGTTTTTTGAGAAGGACATCAAACTTTTCCAGGCGTTGATATTCGGGTGCGAGGCGCTGATGTTCGATGATGATTTTCTTCCAGTATCTTTCTTTGTTGGGATCTATTTTCTCAATGAGATAAAAGCGCAAGAAAATCCATAAAGTAGCTAGCCAAAAGGTATCGTAAGTTGTTTTTGAAAAGTGCGATCGCACAAAATCAACAATATTGATATCTAGTGGCGTTTCGTCTTCGGTGCGCACTTTTGTGGCGATGCGTCGATAAACATTAATTACAGGATTGTGTCGTAAAGGGTCCCAAAAACAAGCTTTTCCGCCTGGTTTGAGAACGCGATGCATTTCGCGAATTGCGGCGCGGGGGTTGGGGATATGATGCAGGAGGTTTGAAGCATAAATAATATCAAAGGTATTATCAGGACAGTCAAGCGCGATCGCATTCATCGTGCGTCCTTGAATTTTTACCTCATTCATCTCGGCTAGCTTCAATGCGACTTCTACCATTCCTGGTGAATAGTCTGCTGCAATGCATTTTGCACCTTTTTTCGCAAAGTAGACACTGTTTTCACCCGCGCCACAACCCAAATCTAATAATAACTTGCCTCTAATATCTCCTAGATGATTGAGAATAAAGCGATTTTCTGGGGCGGTACAAGCTTCAAAATAGTCTCTGACTTGAATTCCTTCGACATCTATTGTAGAAGCCCATTCATCATGGAATCGTTGTTCTTTGGCAAAGATATCATCGCGCATGGTGAGCATCATTAGAAATTACACTTTTGTAAGGTCAGGTAATGGGTAATGTGGGGGTGTGGAAGGAAACAATTACCGATTACCAATGACCAATCACCAATTACCGACCTTGAGTTTACACAGCTACTTGTTGCTGCTTATTTTGAATTGCAGCGTACAAACGATTGAGAGCGTTAACGTACGCTTGTGCTGAAGCAACAATAATATCTGTATTCGCTGCATGACCAGAATACACGCGGTCTTCATAACGCAGGCGAATCGTCACTTCGCCGATCGCATCAATCCCCGCAGTTACTGACTGGACAGAAAACTCGATCAGTTGATTGGGGACGTTCACCACGCGGTTAATTGCTTTATACACCGCATCGACGGGTCCTGTACCAATTGCCGCATCGGTCAATTCTTCGCCTTCGGGAGTCCGAATCGAAACTGTTGCAGTAGGACACGCGTGATCGCCGCAGGAAACTTGTACAAACTCTAAACGAAATAGTTCTGGTGTTTGCTGAATTTCATCGTTGACGATCGCTTCTAAATCCCAATCAGAAATTTCTTTTTTCTTGTCCGCTAAATCTTTAAACCGTAAAAAGGCTTTGTTTAAATCGGTTTCCGACAGTTCAAACCCCAATTCTTTCAAACGCGTGCGGAAAGCGTTACGTCCCGAATGCTTACCCAAGACGATTTGATTATCAGTCAATCCAATCGACTGAGCATCCATAATTTCATACGTCAGCTTGTTTTTCAACACGCCATCTTGGTGAATTCCAGACTCGTGCGCAAAAGCATTCGCCCCGACAATTGCCTTATTTGGTTGTACCAGCATTCCTGTCAAGTTAGAAACAAGGCGCGAAGTTTTGTAAATTTGGTGCGTATCAATATTTGTTAGAGGTTCTTCTGAATCAGCTGGGCGACCTAAGAAAGGATTGTAATATTGTCGTCTAACGTGTAGCGCCATAACCAATTCTTCTAGCGCCGCATTTCCCGCACGTTCTCCAATACCGTTGATTGTGCATTCGAGTTGTCGCGCTCCATTTTTAACGGCTTCTAAGAAGTTAGCAACAGCCAAGCCCAAATCATTGTGACCGTGAACTGAAATAATTGCTTGGTCAATATTTGGGACGTTTTCTTTGATACCGCGAATCAATGCGCCAAATTCGCTAGGAGTCGTGTAACCTACGGTGTCAGGAATATTGATTGTTTTTGCCCCAGCGGCGATCGCGCGTTCTAGGACTTGGTACAAATATTCTGGATCGCTGCGCACAGCATCCATCGGTGAAAATTCCACATCGTCCATGAACGATTTAGCATAAGCGACCATTTCTTCGGCGATCGCTAGCACTTCGGATCGCGATTTTTTAAGCTGGTACTCAAGGTGAATATCCGATGTCGAAATAAATGTATGAATTCTGGCTTTAGCTGCTGGTTTTAATGCCTCTGCGGCTGCTTTAATATCGTCTTTAATTGCTCTTGCTAAACTACAAATCACTGGACCATTTTCAGTCCCAACGGTTTCGGCGATTTGTTGTACTGCGTTAAAGTCTCCAGGGCTAGCAAATGCAAATCCAGCTTCAATGATATCTACGCCTAAGCGTGACAACTGGCGGGCAATCATAACTTTCTCTTCGACGTTAAGCGTAGCACCAGGGCATTGTTCGCCGTCGCGCAATGTCGTATCAAAGATAATGATGCGGTCTTGTTTGCTGTGCATAGTACTCCTCGTTGTATTTTTATTTGTGTAAACTTAAATAAACGCTAAAATTGCAAATAAATCTTGATTAATAATCTACTTTTTCTATATACTCGCGAATATCATTTAAATCAATATATCTATCAGTAGCATTACGCAATTCTCGGGCAATCATTCCCTCTGTGGATACTACTGTAATGTGAGTGTCTTTTGAGCGTAGTAGCTCGATTGCTCTTTCAAAATCTCCATCACCACTAAATAAAATGACATGATTGTACTGCTCGACTGTGTTAAACATATCGACTACAATTTCGATGTCTAGATTCGCTTTTTGCGAATAGCGACCAGAGGTGTCATCGTAGTATTCCTTAAGAATTTTATGCCGTACTGTATATCCTAAGCTAATTAAAGCATCTCTAAAACCGCGTTGATCTTGCGGATCTTTTAGACCTGTATACCAAAAAGCATTAATTAAGATTGTCTCTGGCTGCTCGGTTTTAAAATATTCCAATACTCTTCTTGGATCGAAAAACCAACCATTTTTTTGTTGTGCATAAAACATATTATTGCCGTCTACAAAAATAGACGTGCGGTTTATTAAGCATGCCATAAAAGTTAAACCTAAGATCTTAGAGATAGTTATTTTCCTTATCGAATTTTGTTGTTGCTGATATTATTTGAAATATTTGAATAAAATATATTTTCTCGAAGCCGCAAAATATGCCGCATTTTTTAGTAATTCCTTTGCTGTTTCAGATAATATACAATTGTCTTTTTATCTTTCGCTAATGAATACCCTATGAATACTTAACTTGTAAGCATTGCTTGCCACAATTCAATGCTTTTACATAGGATTTTTCGCTCGACCTTAGCTTACTTGTTACTACGGTTATTTACCGAAGGGCGCGCTGTGGCTGTCTTCAATGGTCTATATAGCTACTAATATTACAAATATGCGCTTTAACAACGTAGCTCAGGAACACCTCCTGGGCAGTGTATAAACTGATAATAAGACATAATAAGTTTAGTCACCAATACAAATCTAAGATATTGCTTTAGTCTCATCGGCTGAATTATAACAGTCTCTATGCCCTAGAGAAAATTCTGCCAGAATCTATGCTCTATATATTAATGCTAACGCTATTTAAGTCGCTGCTTGTGCTAATCACCGCGAGTAGATTTATATAAAAAAGTTGATAGCATATGAGAATTCTCTAATTTTCGAGATTTTCCATCATTGAATAAAATTATTGATAAGGTACATAGTACCAGATATTTTTAGAGCCTAAGTATAAATGCTATTGTGCTTAATCTATGCATATCATAGCCAAATTCGGTTGATGTTGAAATCTTGAGAGATTAACTTAGAAAAGACAAAATCAGGTCGTTGTAGGTAGAGTAAGCTTCCAGGCAAGATATGACACAACACAATACAGCATCCAAGCTCCAGAAAAAAGACTCAACTGATAAGCGATCGCTTAAAGTGCATAACGCAACGACGAAAATCACAGCACTATTAACAGCACGTCAATCATTGCGCCTTGCCTGGATCGGACATATTCTTACTGTAGCTTGGGCAATTGCTGCTGCGATCGCGACGGTTGGAAATTGGCGACTTGTTCAGATGTGGGAATCGCACGTGCAAACGATGTTTTTTGAACTGCGCGGACCAGTAGCACCACCAGAGGATATTGTCATTTTGGCAATTGATGAACCATCATTATCAATGCCGAAGCAATTGTTGCAGGAAGATTCCCAAAAATATGCCTACTTAGAACCCCTGAAAGCTTGGGCGTGGCGACGTAGTGCGTATGCGCAAGTCGTTGATCGGTTAATGTCAGCAGGTGCAAAAGTTGTTGCTTTGGATATTTTGTTGACAAATCCAAGTAGCTATGGAACCGATGACGATCAGCAATTAGCGCAAGTACTGCGCCGCTATTCTGGTAAAGTAGCATTAGCTGCCGAATATGCAGAAGCTGAAATTCATCAAGGAAGCTTAATTCAATTAGTACAGCCTGAACGCCTGTTTCGGACAAATCCGTCAGCAATTGGTACAATCAATTTTCCGCTAGAAGCAGACGGTAAAATTCATCGGTTTGCCAGTACTTTTCCCAAGCTATTAGCACAACAAGCGCAATATCCAAAAGAAACACTAGCAAAACTTCAAGATTTCCCTTCATTTGAAGAAGCTGTTGTCAAAGCCGTAAATCCTAATTTTGTTAGACCGCAAGCCGAGTATATTAATTTTTATGGTCCAGCAGGAACATTTGAACAGATTTCTTTTTGGCACGTATTAGATCCGGAAAACTGGAACACCTATTTACAGCAAGGAAAATATTTCAAAGATAAAATTGTCCTGATTGGGGCGACAGCAGCTTCACTCCAAGACTTTCATGGCGCACCATTTGCTAAAAGTTGGTTATATCCGCAACGAATGTCAGGAGTAGAAATTCAAGCAAACGCGATCGCAACTTTATTAAATAATCGCGCGATCGCCGAAGGAATTCCGAATACTAACACCCGCAGCTTGTTTATCCTACTTTTGGTTGGTAGTAGTGCGTTTTTAATTAGGAAATCCAAGCGCACCATTTTTCAATGCGCATCAACAGCAGGAATTGTTGTTGGTTGGGTAAGTATCAGTTATTTCAGTTTCATCTATGGCGGTGTTTACTTTCCGGTTGCAGTTCCCTTAGTTGCGATCGCCCTGGCGAGTTTTTCTTATTTAGGTACAGGTGCAGCGAGTGAAAGATTAAGAAAAATGAGTTTGCATCGTAGCTTAGAACGCTATGCATCTTCGCCTATTGTGCAGGAGATTATTAGCCAGCAAGATGACTTACAGTACTTACTAGAGCAGCGCGAGCTAGCAACAATGGGAAAGCTCATTGGCGGACGCTATAAAATTGTCAAAGTATTAGGTGCTGGAGGCTTTAGTGAAACCTATGTAGCCGAAGACAAACAACGTCCAGGGAGTCCACTATGCGTTGTCAAACAGCTTAAATTAGCCAGCAATAATCCCAAACACTTGCAACTTGCTAAACGATTATTTCAATTAGAAGCAGAAACTTTAGAAAAGCTAGGAACCCATGACCAAATTCCTCAACTATTGGCTTACTTTGATGAAGGTGAAGAATTCTACCTTGTGCAAGAATTAGTTGTTGGTCATCCCCTCAGCCAGGAACTTCCTCCAGGTAGACAACTACAAGAAGCTACAGTTATTCAAATTTTACACGAACTTCTACAAACTTTAGAATTTGTTCATCGTCATGGCGTAATTCATCGCGACATTAAACCTAGTAATATCATTCGCCGACACTCTGACGGTAAGCTTTTTTTGATTGACTTTGGTGCGGTAAAAGAAGTAAGCAACCAAGTATTAGACCAAGAGGGACAAAGTAGCTTGACAATTGGAATCGGTACCCAAGGCTATGCCCCCATTGAACAATGTGCTGGACGTGTGAAATTTAGCAGTGACATCTATGCGTTGGGAATGACAGCAATTAGAGCTTTAACAGGATTATCTCCTCATGAATTACAGTTCGATGCAGATACCGGAGAAATACTGTGGATGCACAAAACCCAAGTAAGTCACGAGTTTGCCACAGTTTTGTGTAAAATGGTGCGCCATGATTTTACTCAACGCTATCAATCTGCTTTAGAGGCTTTGTCTGCGCTTGAGCAATTAGTAAGTTGGCACACTAGCACTTTAGAAATAAAAGATAACTCACCTGTCGAAAATTCTGATACTCCCACAACTCCCTGGAGTATGGCATCAACAGAAATCTCCGATCCAAGTTCTACTATTGTTTTGCCACCGCAGTAGTTTGGAGTAGTTTATTTGCTCTACTGTCGGTAGCATTTATTTTGCTAGCGCAGGAAGAATCTTTGCCAGCGATACGAAATAGCCGATGATCGCAGTTCTGACTCCGGTCGTAAATCTGTTGGTAAATTCACATCATTTCCTACAGGTTCTACAGGGTTCGGTTCATTGATAGGTAAAGGACTAACGTCATCTAATAATGGCGGAGTCGTCTCAGTGTCCGTTGGTGGTATGGTGTCAACCGGATCTGTCGGTGGCGTGGTGTCCGTTGGCGGTGTGGTGTCAACCGGATCTGTTGGCGACGTGGTGTCCGTTGGTGGCGTGGTGTCAGCCGGATCTGTTGGTGGCGTATTGTCCGTTGGCGGTATGGTGTCAACCGGATCTGTTGGTGGCGTGGTGTCAACCGGATCTGTTGGCGGCGTATTGTCCGTTGGCGGTATGGTGTCAGCCGGATCTGTTGGTGGCGTGGTGTCAACCGGATCTGTTGGCGGCGTATTGTCCGTTGGTGGTATGGTGTCAACCGGATCTGTTGGTGGCGTGGTGGTGATACTGCACCAGTAACCCCACCGTTAGAAAATAACACGCCAATCACACCGCCTAGTAATACCACCACGCCACCAACAGATCCGGCTGACACCATACCACCAACGGACACCACGCCACCAACAGATCCGGCTGACACCATACCACCAACGGACACCACGCCACCAACAGATCCGGCTGACACCATACCACCAACGGACTCATCAATTTCCTCTCTAGACCCATTGCCAGGAAGTTGCTGATTACCGCTGTTTGCTCCACTTGGAGGATTCTCTGTATTAGTTGAGTTGTTCCCACTTGGATTCCCAGTGGGCGATGGTGTTGTTGAAGTATTGTTACCTTGATTTTGTTGAGTTGGTGTTGTTGAAGTATTGTTGCCTTGGTTTTGTTGAGATTCTTGTACTGAATTACCAGGAGACCGAACAAAAGGTGGATTTTCAACTACTCCTTCGCCTCTAACTGGTGGCTTTGTAGCAGCAGCAGCCGCAGTTTCTGCTTGTACACTAGAGAGTGCCGGATCAGCTGAAGGATTAGGATTTGGTCGATTCAGATTAAGCTGCTGTACCAAATCGCTCGTTTGGTAAAAAGTATTGAGGTCAAACTCGTATAACTGCTCAATTGTGTCATTGACAACAACCGCCATTTGCCCAGCTTCGAGAACTTCGCTTTGAGAAGCGCTTTGATTAAAAACTTCAATATTACTATCTGTTAAAGCCCCAACAATTGTTGTGTCTGTTTCGGGTATATAACGTACAAATAATGCTGACCCTCTAATTGCAGCAGCTGCATTTGGCGTTCGGATGTCTGTGACTCCTCTGCCAGGAGGAATGAGTAATAGTACTGTTCCGTTTGATAACCTGAATCTACGTGTCTGTGCAATGAAGCGGAATATGGCTTGTTCTCCTATCCTTGCCAGGGAACCGTCATTAAAACGTAGTTCTGCTAAGGAAGAACGACCTGTAGACAAAGCATCTCCAGGCTGCATGGCATCTGACAATCGGGCTGGACGTGGTGTGCGATTTTGTGGAAGTAGACGCACTAGATTACGTATGTTTTGCACTACGGCTCGTGTCAGAGCAGTTTCAGCATTAGCCTTCTTAGCTATTGGCAGCGTCATGCTCCAAAAAACAAAGGTAAGGATGAGGACGAACTTGCGAGACATGGCTTTTAGTGCCTAAAAAGGGTGAACAAGTGCCAAAGCAATCAGACGCAGTTTCTGATTTCCAAGTTTCATCATGTCAAATTACATAGTTACAGAAGCTGTCAACAAATAGCAAATTCTCAAGCATTAAATTGGCATCTACTCATTTTAATCAGCGATCTATTACACTTCACTCTCCTAGTAAGAATCAGGAACATTTTTTCTAACTGAGTACGTCTTGAAGCAGCTAATGTTACGCCTCGCTCGCAATATTTTTGGGGTTGGAAAATAGAACTCTAATATGTAAATTTTTGTAATTATTTGACCGCTAGTGAAATATATGTATAATTATATACTGTGAATAAACTGATTTATAGAGCTACTATTACAGTGTGGCAGCCTGAAAAACTGTCTGGTTTACCTTATATCTTATGCTGGCAAAAATTACTGCGAGTCGGTTGTGATAATCCATCAGTCTTGTCACTCTTCACTGCTAGTACCATTAGCCTGTTGTTGCTCAATTCTAGTATAGTTGTTGCAGCCCCTCAAAATGATTGTCAAATAAATTACTCGAAAACTACAGGAATATCCTCAACAAACCGAGAAAAGGTAAATAACTCTTCATGTGTTTCTACAACAGATTCGTTAGAGAATCCAGAAAAGACTTTCATTTCCTCCGAGTGTCCAATCTCTGATAATCACAAAGTAAAATTGCCAGAATTGGCTGTACCGATTCATTTTCGAAATGAACTTGCTGGAAGACAGGACAATATAGCATTAATAGAGAACTTGAATACTCCAGTAAAAACAACATTAGAGCACCCAACCGCATTTAATTCAAGTCCTGCGGATGCTCTGACATCTAAGCAAACTTTAGAGTTCCTTCCTCTTGATTCATATATCGCGACTTCTTGTGCAGTACGGCAATCAGATGAGCAGCGTGCCAAGCTTGATCTACTTTCTTCTACATCTCACCCTATACAAATTGCACAGGATGCACAGCAGCGATTATCTGTACCAACCGATGGTGAATTAGGCGAATTGCGCTTGCGCGAATTGGAAGGACGATCGCAATCGGATATCGATGCAGAACTAGGAAGATTACGCATACGCGAAATCAAAAGGCGATCGCAGACAGATCCAGAATTAGGGATTATGCAACTACGCGAATCAGAAAGACAGCCCACGTCCGATATTGTTGTCCCTCCACCACCATCACCTCAACTCGGTTCGCTGTTGGCGCAAATTGGTTACTTCCAATCGAACAACATATTTTCAGGCGTAGATCCAACACAAGGCGGTTTGCTATCGTCAGGTATCACGCTAATTACAACGCCGAAGTTGGGAGAGAATACAGATCTGATCGCCGCGATTGATGGAAGTTTGATTCGCTATATCGAGCAATCTGAATCGAATTACAACCAAGTGCGCTTCAGGGCGGGAATTCGTCAAAGATTGTCACCACAAATGTTTGGTGAGGTTGGTTGGATTAATCAACAACTTTTTCGTTCAGAGTCAGGGAATCGCTTTTTGGATGAAAATGCACTGCGTTTTGTGCTGCGACGACGCGATCGCTTGACCGACAGGTTACGGCTTGATAGCTTGTATGAGTTACGTCTGAGCGATGCCGAACCGGAAACGCGCAGTCGCATCATCAATTCATTATTAGTATCCTTAAGCTACAACTTGCAAAGCAATTTCTTGGTCGGTCTAGATTACCAGTTTGCTTTATCAGACTTTACCCAACGCGATCGCGAAGATCAATTTCACCGCTTACTCGGACGCTTAACTTACGCCGCTTCGCGCAATAGCCAATTTAATCTCCAAGCAGGAGTAACACTGGGTGGTTCTTCTGACCCAAATGTTAATTTTGATAACTTATTTTTGAGTGTGACTTACACAGTTGAGTTAGGGCGTTTTTAATACGAGGAAATAATAGTTAAGAACTAGGGCGATCGCTTTTATTTTGAGTTTCCTCGGTTGGTGGTTCAGCGAGGAGATAAGAACACCAGTCACTCCAGCTACCAGCATAAAGCTTTCCGGTATCAATTTTAGCCAACTCAAGAGAAAGTAAATTAACGCACGCTGTCACGCCAGAGCCGCAATAAACGATAATTTCTTCCGCAGATTTGAGGTTTTCCCAACGATCGCGTTGTGCGGTAGGCGATCGCAAGTAACCTTGCGCATCAGAAACTTCTTGCCAAGGATAATTTACTGCACCAGGAATATGACCTGCAATTGGATCGATAGGTTCGCGTTTTCCAGAATAGCGATCGCTTTCGCGTGAATCGACAAGAACCACCCCAGGATCATCTTTACGAGCTTTAACTGTTGTTATATCAACAACGCGATCGACTTGAACTCGCGGTACAAACTCACCGTGTTGGGATTCAGGAAGGACATCAGTTACAGGATAGCCACTATTTAGCCAGCCAGTGAAACCACCGTCCAAAACAGCGACTTGAGTGTGTCCTAAGTAACGTAATAGCCACCACAACCGTGCAGCAAAAGCAAAGCGCGAGTCATCGTAAGCAACGACAAATGTTTTTGAAGTGATACCTAGTTGTGATAATTTGTGCGCGAATTTATGCGGATCAGGTAACGGATGACGTCCGCCGTGTGGCGCTACAGGGTCAGAAAGATCTTGGTTTAAATCTAAATAGAAAGCTCCTGGAATATGACTTTCTTGATATTGTTGATAACCAAGTTGTGGATCGACCAGCGAAAAACGACAATCGGCGATCGCCACTTGTGGATCTTTCAAGTGTTCAAACAGCCATTTTGCAGAAACTACTGATTGCAAGTCGGTCATAAGTCACAATTTTTGAATTGAGGTAATGGGACACTGAGTCATCGCTATTTACGACCAATTACCAGTTACCGATTACCAACTCTAAAGATATTCTATGTCTAATAGTAATTATGCCTAGTGAAGAATTTGTTCCTCAGCCTACCGCCGATGGCTCATTTACGTTTTTTTCCGCAGAATTTAATGAAGCGTTTCACAGCCAGTACGGAGCGCGTCAAGAAGCTGAAAGAAAGTTTGTCGAACCAACACAACTGCAACAAAAAGCTCAGCAACCTCGAATAAGGCTATTAGATATTTGCTATGGTTTGGGTTACAACACGGCAGCGGCTTTAGCAACGATTTGGCACGTGAATCCTTGCTGCTACGTTGAGGTTATTGGTTTAGAATCGAATCCAGATGTCCCAAAATCAGCGATCGCGCATAACCTGCTGCAATCTTGGGATGAACCCATACCCCAACTTTTAACTCAACTAGCAAATAAACATCTAGTCCAAACAAGTCATTATAAAGCGACGCTACTCATCGGTGATGCCCGAAAGACAATTCAAACACTACATCAACTCAACTTTCAAGCTGATGCTATTTTTCTCGATCCCTTCTCACCACCACATTGCCCACAACTTTGGACGGTAGAATTTCTCCAGTACGTTGCTTTGTGTTTAGCTCCTAATGGGCGGTTAGCGACGTATTCGTGTGCGGCAGCGGTACGCACTGCGTTGATTCAAGCTGGGTTAAAGATTGGTTCGACACCACCCGTCGGAAGGCGATCGCCAGGAACAGTAGCGGCTTGGGAAGCCATTAATCTCCCTACATTATCACCAGAAGAACAAGAGCATCTCCTCACGCGTGCGGCGATTCCTTACCGCGATCCACAATTAAGCGATTCAGCTACTGTTATTTTGCAACGACGTCAGCAAGAACAAAACGCAAGCTCGTTAATGTCAACATCACAGTGGCGAAAGCAAACTATAAAAAATAGTAAGAACACACTACAAAAGAATTAATTAATGATACTTCATTAAGTTTTTAAAAAGCTAAATACTGTGCTCATCACTTCAAATTGAACTTATGCAAACTTGTGTATTTCTTCATTAAAACTTTAACAATTTCTAGCAAATAGACTAGTGAAATAAAGTTATAGTGAAAATGGATAAAATATCTATTTTATTTTTTGCATTTTCTTTATCTTAGATTTAAGCAAGTTGAAACTATAAATTCAAATGTTTCAATAATTCCCCTCGGGGCATCTCACATAAATAAAGGAACTAAAAAAAACATTAGTTAATTCGTAACACGAGTTTATATATTGTTATCTTTGTACGTCTACGTAACTAAGTTTCTTCCTACAAGGGAGGAGTGTGATGTTTACAGGCTTTTCCTGTCAGCAAATCTTGAAGACGGTAAGTATATTTTGCACTGCAGCCGCTATGAGTAATATTCCTGTACTTTTTATTCGGCTGATTGGTGCTGCTAAAGTAGCAGTAGCAAGGATTGATAAATTAAAAGGATTAGCTCTCTTTAGCTAGAAGTAACGTTAATAAGTAGCTTTTTTAATACCTTATCTGATAACTATAGGTAAAAAAACAGCTATCAAACGTACTCATTTGTTGTACTTACTTGTCGATTAATAAAACAAAAATAGTAATACATGACCTCATGATGCAATTGTTAACTGGCAATACAGAGGTACGAATGCTTTTGCTTTATTTTGTTTTGACTAGCTATTAGTTCGACAAATATAAGCATCTTGCTAAACAGTATTGCTGCGAAATTAAAACAGCAATAATACATACTGCTTAAATGCAGCGGTATTTACCAAAAAATTACAATTTTTGGGGGAGAATTATGTCTTCTAGTCTTTCGCGACGTGAAGTTTTAAGGCTACTCAGCTTCTTATCTGCTGGGGCTGCTGGTGTAGCAAGTGTGCCACTAATTGGCGAACTTTTTGCAAGTAAAGCCACGGCACAAACAAGTTCTGTTTATGTTCGTGAAAGTATAGCCACGTTCATGCAGTCGCCTACGAAAATTGCAGCTTTAAGAAGAGGAATTCAGGTGATGCAGTCGCGGTCTAGTTCTAACCCGACAAGCTGGATCTACCAGGCTAATATGCATGGTATTCCCAGCAACGAGTCCCGCAGATTGACCGCATGGGGTACTTGCAATCATGGCAGCTTCTTCTTTTTTCCTTGGCACCGAATGTATCTATACTACTTTGAGCGAATTCTGCGTCAGGCGTCTGGCGATTCGACTTTAGCGCTGCCATACTGGAATTATTCAGATTTTCCCGATCAGCGGACTTTACCTGAAGCATTTCGGAATCGACTACTACCTGATGGCTCTACCAATTCGCTCTATGTAGAACAGCGCGCCCCTGGGATTAACCAAGGTACGACAGCGTTAGCATCAGCTGAAGTCAGTTACGAGGGAGCTTTTCAACGTACAAACTTCTTTCATACCAGTTCTGGACAGCAAAGCTTTGGTGGTCGAAGAGCTACAAGTGCAATGCACCGAGGTTCTGGGGGAGGACTTTTGGAGGGACGACCACACAACCAAGTTCATGTTGTTGTTGGTGGTAGCAGTGGTTGGATGCGCCAAGTAGAAATGGCGGCTCGCGATCCAATTTTTTGGCTACATCATGCGAATATTGATCGCTTGTGGGAACGGTGGCTTTTGTTAGGTAATGGAAGAGCAAATCCTACCAATGATAGTGATTGGATGAGCGATCGCTTTACCTTCTTTGATGAAAATGCCAGACAAGTGACAATGCGTGGTAGAGATATCCTTAATACAGTGCAGCAACTAAACTATAGATATGACGACGCCCCGCTAGGAAACCAAGTGCTGGTAAATGGAATGAGTGATGCTAACCGCTCTACACAGCAAACAACTACAACTCCTCAACTGTTAGCGACAACACCTATAAACAATCAGCAAATGTTGGTAGAACTCAGAGAAGCTCCAGTGACTCTAAATTTACGATTCCCACAGTCACAAGGAGTAAGACCATTTAGTAGTTCTAGAACCATAACAGCAGGTTCTGTCACACTCAACGTTGAGAAGGTTGAATATAATCCCAGAAATTCAATTCCCTACGAGGTTTACATTAACCTCCCACAAGGAGTTCCTCCAGACCGCAACAGTCCTTACTATGTAGGCAGATTAGCACTATTTGCGCATCCTCAAAAAGCTACCTTTAGTCTTGATATTACTGAAGCGGTAAGCGAGCTACAGCGACTTAATCTCATAACAGGAGATTCTATCTCAGTAACTTTCGTTCCACCTGGTGGAGAGATGAATGCAATGCAAAGAACGGAGCGCACTAGAGAAGCGCCAGGAGTCGTTCGCTTTGAACGCGTGACAATTACTACAACCAATTAATCAATCTACCATCATTTAAATTACTTACAATCAACTTAATTATCTTGTAATCAAAAGAGAATGTTAAAAATATCAGACTGAACTGAATAGGAGTGCTAGTACAAGATAGTTTTATCTAAAATTCTTAGCTTTGTTTCTTAACTTAAGAATATTTAGTTAATGAAATAAAAAAATACCGCGTTTAGATTGCATAACTATTTTGTATAAAGCGCTTCTGGATTTCTGCAACTTAATTGCCAACAGTTATACAGACTTTTGAAGAAATAAATAACTACTTTTTTCTAAAAAAACTAGTGTTTGTTGGAGGTCTTTCTTTAGTATATTCGCAAACCTTTATAACAACAAATAAAAACTATGAATAAAAGAAAACAAAGTAGATGATAGCTAAAACATAAGCCAACAAACCTGAAAAACAGAAGTTTGATAAATATATACTGGAGTTTGATATAATATGGCAATAATTAAAGGAACTGCTGGTAACGATAACTTAAAAGGTGGCTTAAACAACGATAAGCTCTACGGTTATGAAGGTGAGGATACTTTAAATGGTGGTGCAGGAATCGATACTTTAATTGGTGGTACAGGTAGCGATGTTTACATTGTAGACACAACTACGGATGTCATTATTGAATATTCTGGTGGCGGCGCTCACGATACGGTGAAATCTTCTGTAAGCTACACTCTGGGGGCTTATGTAAATGATTTGGTACTAACTGGAAGCAGGAATATTAATGGTACAGGCAACGAACTAGACAATATCATCACTGGTAATAGCGGTAGAAATGTTTTAAGAGGTTTTGCTGGTAACGATCAGCTTAATGGTAGTAATGACAAGCGCAGCGATACACTTTATGGCGGAGTTGGTAACGACTCGCTTAAGGGTGGTAGCAAAGATAAACTTTATGGAGGCGCTGGAAACGATCGCTTAATCGGAGACCACGTCGGATTTTTTGATAACCCAGACGACACAATATATATGGATGGCGGTGACGGCAATGATTATCTCTATGCTAGTCATGATGCTGAAATGTATGGTCGTAGAGGTAACGACACTATCACGGGCGGTACTTCGGTTTACATCGACGGTGGCGACGGTGACGATTTACTCAATGGTGATGAAAGTACAATTTACGGTGGCAAAGGTAATGACACCATAACAGGCAGTTACAGTAGCCTTTATGGTGGCGATGGTGATGATGTTTTAAGTGGAATTGCTGAAATGGAAGGTGGTCAGGGAAATGATACTCTGATCGCAGGTGATTGGGATAGTGGCTTTATCTTCAGTAGACCAACTGATGGAATTGATACAATTACGAACTTCGCAGCAGATAAAGGTCACAAAATTTATGTTTCTGCCAGTGGTTTTGGTGGTGGACTTGTAGAAGGAGAATTGTTACCAGGGCAGTTAAAATTTGGGACTTCAGCAACCGAAGCTGACGATCGCTTTATTTACGATACATCTTCTGGCGCGTTGTATTTTGATGTTGATGGTGTATTAGGTACTGGTTCGCAAGTCCAGTTAGCAATTTTAGTCGGTGCTCCTGAGTTAACATCTAGTAGTATCTACGTTAATAGCTAAAGACTATAGCAGGGGTTAGGGTTAAACTCCCCTCAACGAAATCACTGTGAGCTTCTATCATGTCCTGACTACATATTGACTATTACGATAGCTTATTAAGAGCTTATTAAGACGTTTATAGCAACTTGCCTTCCTGAGAAGTTACATTGTTGCTTTATAACCTCTTTGGGAGATTTTTCTATTGGATAGCTGATATTTTTTCAAAGTTTGCCACTGCATTGTTAATTCTTCGACATCAGGTAATTGTCCACCATAGCGCCAACTTAGGTAAGCTTGGCAAATTTCCTCAATGACTTTAGCAACGCTTGTAGGATAATGCTGATGCAATATTTGTGCATATTCTAGTGGTGTTTGAGCAGCGTGTTTGTGTAAGCCTTGCGTTGCTGTCCAATCAAGCATTTGTTGGTACAATCTCTCGATTGGATGTAATTTGGCTAAAGTCTGGTTTCTGCGCCAAATTCGCCATTGTTGTAAACCTAACCAACTTAAGAAACTGATTCCAGTAGCAACAATTAATGCCGTTAAAACACCCAGCCAACCTTGAGAAAACAGCGCAATAAACCATGCGATCGCCGCAGTTATTCTATCCGACACTGCCGCGAATAGCGTATTGAGAAAACCCGATACAGGGCTTGGTAACCACCCAGCAATCCATTGCCAGAATTTTTGCAAAACACTAAACGTTTGCGCCTCTTCGACTGAAGGCGGAATCAACGGGTGTCCTGGAATTGGATCGAAAGTAAACCAGCCATATTCAGGAAAATATACTTCAGTCAATGCATACGCATCTGTGTTACGTACAATATATAAACCTGTAAACGGATTGAATTCTCCAGAAGTAAAGCCCACCGTTAACCGCGCCGGAATCCCAATAGAACGCAGCATAATTGTTAATGCAGTAGAAAAGTGATCGGGATAACCACCTTTGTGTTTAAAGAGAAAAGCTTCGACTAAATCTTCATTTTCTGCAAGATACGGAACTAAAGGATTTTCTGGAATAGCGTAATTCTGCTTGAGATACTGCGCGAGGTATAAAGCTTGCTCGTAAGGCGATGTGAGTGCTTTTTCTGATTGTCCTACACGTTGTTGATTATAGTTCGCTAAGATTTCTTGAGTGCGTTGTTGTACCCGCGTGGCAATTTCTGGTGGAACTTGTAGATAATAATTACTGATATTTTTTGGGTAATTTGTTGACGCTTGTCCTAATAAAGTGCGATCGCGGTAAGGAACTTGCGAAATTACAGTATAAGTGAGATCTTTCGATAATCCCACAGGCGATCGCAAACCGCCTTCTGGATCGACCGCAATTTCGGGTGCGGGAAAGAATATTTGCGTAGGATAAGCTAACGCTGGAATTAAATTTGGTAAGCTAGAAACGATGGTATACGTTTGGACAACTTCTCGCGTCGCTCCAGCGATCGCAGGTGGTGATAAAAATATTTGATACGACCAAGTTGGACGTTTGAGGTTGACGACTTGTTCATTACGCGAAATTTCCCAGCCTTTACCCGTATAGTGATCGAATCCCAAGACGCGCCAAAATCCTTCCGCTTGCGATCGCACCCGCATGACAACTTTGGGTTTCATCTCGCCGCGTAAATTTTGATTAATCTCGCTATTAAACCCGTAGTAAAAAGTTTCGTCTACATCTGTTCTCCCTTGGGCGTCGCTACCACTACCGCCACTTGTTCCTCCACCGCTTCCCTCGCGCACGTAACCTGGATTAACAATACTGCGCCCATCAAATTCTTGAATATCAATCGGCGCACTTACAGGAAATGTTCGTAGCTGATAACCTGGAAACCGAGGTAAAACCGCAAAAACAGTTAAGCCTAGCCCCACAGTAACTAAAAATAGTATTCCTGTGCTTTTGAGCGTAACGAAGGAAAACTTCTCCCCTTGCCCCTCATTCCTTACCCCTCGCTCCTCAATACCCAATCGCGAACGATAATCTAAAACTAATACAGGTAAAGCGATCGCCAAAAAAAGCAGTAACAGTGGTGCAAACGCTAAAGTCTGACTCAGTGTGCCTGCAACTGCAAGTAAAATTAACCCGATGACGATGGAATAGCCTAAATCTTTGCGACGAGGTAAATCAAAGCTATGACAGACGTGAAGTTGAATTAAAAGTTCAGCGAGAAGAACCCTGGTATCATTTAATTCTCCCAACAAGCGCCCAAAAAATGCGGCGAGTGCTGCTAACATCGCAATCGCAATGCAAAACTTGGTCGGAATATTGCGATCGTGACGGCGATACCAACTCCAAATTGCCCCAACAATACTCAAGGGTACTGCCCATAAGCTAAACTGCGTTTCTGCTGCAACATCAGTTGCAATAATTCCAACAGTGACTAATGCTTGGACAAGCGATCGCAAAAGTCGCGATTCTTCGATCTCAGTGATTTCTGTTGCCCTAGGCTGTCGCCACTGATTCCAACCAGATAGCGCAAGCGATGCTTTAATTCGATTTCGCTGTTGCATTCTGGATGATTTAGTCATACTGTTTTTGATAGTAAGTTAATTAAATTTATGTAATATTTTTAACGAACTACAAAATTTATAGAGAGTGAGGCTTTTATAAGCGAGTATTGTTAATAAAGTAAAAAAGTAAGTGGGTAAAAATAAACATAACTTAAGGACTGGTAATGAGTCATTGGAAAGAGTCTCTATTCCCTATTACCCATTACCTGACAATTTTAAGTGTGATATTTAATTATGCCTACTTACTTATAAGTTAACGAATAGCAAGATAAGTAAACTAGCGCAATCCCACTGAATCAACTTGCTGATATTTAAATAATTTTGGTAAAACAATTACGTAAATGTACTGAAACTGTGATTAGAAAAAAGTCTTGATAAAAGATTCAGTAGAACTACGGTTTCATACTAACGAATGGTCGCACCAGGCAACTATCCGCTTTGGGCTAAACTCAAAGGGTAGCAAGAGCTTTTTCGCGCTCGATTATGAATTTAGACACGCAAATTCAATTATTGATTGATGATGCCCCTCAGGATGGCATTACACCCAAAGTTGTTGCAGCGATCGCACCTGGATTAAAACTGCTCGCTGAGAAGTTACATCACTTACAGTACTACATTGTACAAAGCTTAGAACAAGAATGGGTAGTGACAACTTTACGCAGTCGTGATGAACCCGATCAGGAGAAACGTGTTATTTATGCTTTTCCCACATTAGAAGATGTTGCTACAGCTTCTGATGCAACTGATATTGATCCAGAGTTAATTGCTGTCCCAATTCCGATAACTCTTATCCTCTTTCAGCTAATTGGTTTAGAAACTGTTGACAGTATCATCTTCTTTGAAATGCCAGGTGATACAACCAACGGCATTGAAATTTGTCGTGAAGATATGCAGCGATTAGTTCAAGTTCAGTTGCAGCAATCTCCTTTGTCAAATACACCTTCTAACCACATTCCTCCAAATATCGCCTAATAGAGAACAGAGGAAGCAGGGGTGTAGAGGAGAAATACTATAGAGAACTTCTTGACTACTCCTAACCACTGGTAACTAGCTACTAGCCACTAACTACTAATATAATCGAGTCAAAACGTAATCAGCCATATTAATCAAAGCTTGGCGCGATTCAGAAGGTGGTAAAACATTGAGATGTTCAACGGCTTGAGTTGCGTGTTGTTTAGCTAATTCGCGTGCTTGTTCGAGACCTTTACTATCTTGAATAAGCGCGATCGCTTGTTCTAAATCACCTTTTTGTGCAAATTCGCGTTCGATTAAGACTTCTAAATACGGTTTTTCTGCCAAAGCAAATAGCACTGGTGCGGTTAAATTACCACTTTTAAGATCCGAACCAGCGGGCTTACCTAAGACGTCGGCTGAACCAGTGAAGTCAAAAATGTCATCGACAATCTGAAACGCTAAACCAATATCACGCCCATAACAATACAAATGCTCTGCAACTTCGTTTGATACGCCGCTGAGTACACCTGCGGCTTTACAGCTATTCGCAAACAAAGTCGCGGTTTTATAGTAGCTCTTTTTCAAATAAGCTTCAATAGATAAACTTGTATTGAATAAAGTGTCGCCTTGCTGAATTTCTCCAGCCGCAAAATCCATAATCACTTCTGATAAGAGCTTAACGACTTCTAAATTGTCTAAGTTAGCCAAATACCAGGAGGATTGAGCAAAAAAGAAATCTCCTGCCAGTACTGCTACACCATTACCAAATAGGCTATGAATCGTCGGAACACCTCGCCGCATTGCGGATTCATCCACCACATCATCATGAATCAGACTTGCGGTATGAATCATTTCTGTAATTTCAGCTAAGCGACGATGACGCAGCGTAATGTCTTCATCCAACATTGTTGCTCGCGATACAAGTAGCACAATTGCTGGGCGCAGCCGTTTTCCTCCGGCTCCGAATAAGTGCTTTGCCGCTGCGAAGAGTTTGGGATGGCGTGTACCTACTAACTGAATTAAGTTTTCTGACAGTATCTGTAGGTCTGCTTCGACGGGGGAAAAAAGGAAGGTGGCTGAGGTCATGTATAAGCCGACTCAAGCTTTAGTTAAGAAAATTTACATAATCTGTACTCATTTTAAGCTAAGCCTTGGCGTGGGGGAAGTTTTATGAGGAAATCCGTAGAAATTGTATTGCATCGTCAACTAGGAGTGAGGGGTGAATGGTTAGCCTTGAGAGTCAGTTTGTATACATTCTTTTTGCTTTACGTCTCGTCTATTTGCTTTCTCTCCTTGTGCTCTAAACTAATCTTGACTGGGCTGGTGCTAGGCAAACCGCTTCAATGTCAGGAGTATAACCTAACCAAGGTAAGGAAGACTGGGCAAACCGTTGAGGACAACCAGTGACACAAAAGCGTGTTGGTGAAGGGGGATGAGTATTTTTTAATCCTAATAATTCTAGTTCTTGCGCCGTCGCTGCAACGACATACTCAGCCGGATCAATAAGTTTAACAGAGCGTGGTAAAAGCGATCGCAGTACTGGCGCAAGATGAGGATAATGCGTACAGCCATACACCAACGTATCGATGCGCTGTTGTAATAAGAAAGTTAAATAATCGCGTGCAACTTCCTTTGTATAGAGGTCATGAATGCGATTTTGCTCGATAAGTGGCACAAATTCAGGACACCCTACTTGCCACACTCGGACACTCGGATCGATTTCTAATATTGCACGTTTATAAGCATTACTCGCCGCAGTTGCTGGAGTCGCGATTACGCCGATTCGTTTACCTTGCTGTACTGCTGCTTTTGCTCCTGGCAGAATCAAATCGATAATTGGAATAGGAAATTCTTTTTGTACGGTGTCGAGTGCCAGCGCTGAACTTGTATTGCAAGCCGTAACTACCATTTTGACTTGCTGCTGAAGCATCCAGGTGAGAATTTCGCGCATGAATTGAACAATTTCACCTGGCGAACGAGTGCCATAAGGAACTCGCGCTGTATCTCCAAAATAAATAATAGACTCTTGAGGCAGTTGGCGGTAAAGCTGATGTAGTACCGTCAGACCGCCTAAGCCGCTATCAAAAATGCCGATCGGAGCGTTTTGTACTTGATGTAAATGCGAAGAGACAGAAGTATCAGCCACAGGTTATTAGCTAAATTGAACGAAGCACAGATGCTGAGTATGAATTTTGGCATAAAACACCAAAATCGCCAAAAAATCAGATAACTAGCGCCCAAGGTACTCTAAAATACCCTGCGCGATCGCTTCTGCCATTTGCGTTTGGTAAGCAGCACTTCGCAGTCGAGGATTATCTTCACGACCCGTGACATAACCAAGTTCAACGAGAACCGAGGGCATCGAAGATTTCCGCAAGACATAAAATCGGGCGCGTCTCACGCCGCGATCGCGCACAGTCACGCGCCGCAAAATATTGCGATGAATCACCTGTGCTAAACGTTGACCGCTAGAAAAATAGTAGGTTTCCAACCCATTGACATCAGGACGACTCATCCCCATCGAATTCGCATGGATACTCACAAAAACGTCCGCATTAGCGCGTTCGGCGATCGCTACGCGCGGCGCGAGGTCAACAAAGTAATCCGAATCGCGGGTCATTACGACTTTTATACCTTCTTTCTCCAAAATGGCGGCAATTTGTTTAGATATCGGCAAAATCACCTGCTTTTCTTGTAATCCCCCGATGCCAATTGCGCCAGGATCTTTCCCTCCGTGTCCTGGATCGATAACGACGACAGCACTCTGTTTAGGAGGATTAGGCTTCGCAGGAGGCGATGTGGCAGGCTTTGGTGGTGTAGCTGGTTGCGGTACAGGTACGGGGACAGGCTGCGGCTCAGGTGGCGGTGTTTGCGCATTCGCAGGCGGTAGTAAGATCGAATTAGCGCGGGAAAGTTGTAAAGCGAGGATATCTTGCCCTGGCTGATTAAGTTCGCCGATCCGAACTCCTGTTGCTGGTTGTACCCAAATTGTGACGGTACGCGAGTCAGCCTGCTGCAAACGCACGCGGAGTACCGGACTATTAGAAGTCAGCGCGGGTCCTCGGACATTACTTGCTAGCTGCGCATTCGGAATTGTAATGCGATACAGTCCTGTCGAGCGATCCCAACCGCCTGTATAGTTAATCTTTTCACTCGCTCGAATCAATAATTGCGCGCCATCAATCGTCAATTCGGCGGCTTGAATTGTTGCCAATCCTGACGAAGGTGTATTTGTGTTTTGTGTCAGAGTATTGACAACGGTATTAGTATTACTTCTTCCCTGTGGAAGGACGACTAAACCACCAAAACGGCTAACCGTTGCTTGCCAATCAGGTCCATTTCGGTCTACCCGCATCGTCATCCGCGTTACGGGCGGTGAATTTTGAACTTGATTGAATTGAATTCGACCAACTCCGTAACGATTGATTGTTACTGTCGGCTTTTTCGTTAGCTGTGGTGATAATGAAGCACCGACTAAATCGACATCAATTGTACCGCGATCGCTACTGCGATTCACTCTAATCTGAGGAGTTCCACCACCACGGGTGCGGACAAAAAGTCCGTCTCCTGTCACCTGAACATTTTCGACTTGTACAGTTGCAGCCGTTGTTAGCTTTTCTAGGGCTGGGGGTGTGCTGTTTGTCGTACTACGCCCTGGCACAATCGCTGATAATAATGGCTGCGAAGGCGAAGCATTAGTCATTGTTTGTGCCGTTGGGGACGATGGCGCTGGTGGGCTAAGCGCGATTCGTTCTGGCTGGGGTAGCTGTACGCTCCACTGACTCGGTGTTGCTCCTTCAAATTTCACCTTCTCCGGATCGAGCTTGTAACCAGGACTTAATTCAATTACTACACGAGCCGTTTGTTCGTCAAATTGACCAACTCGGATACTGCGAATTGTCCCGCCCAGATCTTGTTTTACTGTAGGACGATCTAGTTTGGTTCCTGGTAAATCGATCACTAATCGCATCGGATTAAAGATCAGTTGTGCTTTCGGTTGAACAGCACCCTCCGTCTTGAAATCCAATCGATTGCGATTAGCATCAAAATTCCACGCTCGAAGTTTCGCCGCCTCTGCGGGAGACGATAACAGAAAAATGCTTAAAGTACTGGGTAGTAGCCAGTGAAATCTCACAATGCTTTCTCCTAATTCATCGCATTCATTTCGCGCAGTCTACGTCTCCTTGATCTGCTCTTATTCACTCCATCACACACTGATATATCTGATATGCCGCCCTTGAGTATACCTGAGGATCAGGACATAACGCGTATGGCAGCGATAAAACCCACTTCACGATTTAAGAGCAGTGAGCTTAAAAACTCAATCTTGACTTAAAGGCGAAAGCATACACTAAGTCGTCAATCACAATCAACAGTCGCTGGCTTCAAGTCAATCACTCGTACAACCGCGACTGTAACACTGAGATTTCGTCTTGATTGAGCCAAAGGTTTGAGATGCATCCTTTGCTGCTCAAAGGTTACTTCTACGAAAAGTAACCTAGATTCTCAACTTTGGTGGCGAAATCCCCCGCGGTTGAGAATTTTAGTTCAGCAAATTTATTAAAAATGCGGACGGAGATTGAGAGATTGAAGTTTCCGCTGTCACCTACAAAATTTAACAGAGAATAAACTTGGAATAAATTTAACTTCAGTTTTGTCTAAAATCAATTACTTCATCAGGTGAATTGAAAACTATTTGCCAGAAATTCTTTTCACGTTTGGCTACGTACAAAAAAAGCTGTCTCAGTTCTCTACTGCTTCGCAACGAGTGATAGCTACCACATAACAGGTTGATGCAGTGTAAAAAACTGGCACATTTGTGTAACGCTATTCCGGCACAAGACCTGATAATTTTAATGCTAACTTTAGACTGTACTCTCAATTTAAAGCCCAACTCTTTAAATTTGTACATATCTTTACAGGATGCTTTGCAAGTGAGTCGCTTTGTCGTGCGCAAGCATGGATTTTTAGCTCCTATATTGAATAGCTACGTGTATAAAAATGAACTAAATTATTACGGTCATGCGCTTTTCTGTAAGTAATTCAAAAAACATTGATTATGGCTTCCTGCGATCGTTTTGTTAATCTACTAACCTATAAAATACACATACTGCTGAATTGCTTTAGTCGGAAGTAGATTTTTAAATTTTCAATTGGTCGTAAAGGTTTGCTTATGTTTATCAAGATATAATTATTACAAAAGACTCAATTTCTGTAGTTATTGAAGCCGCGAACTTGCCACAAACACTAGCAAGTATTCAGTTTGATCGCATGCTATAAATTATTGTTGTCGATGGTAGTAGTAGTCGCGATCGCACAGTAGAAATCGCGCAACCATTTAGTGCGAAAGTTTTGTCTGCACTTGTGGCGAATCGTGAGGTTTAAATAAATTTGGTTACTTTGTCACCAACAGATAATGTTTTATGGTTTTTGCACACTGATACCCGCCTCTCAAAAAGATTTGATATCTTGGTTCATCAAATCTTAAACACGCCTAAGCAAGACAAACAACTAGTTTTTGTGCTTTTCGCTACACATCGATGTAGCGCTACTGAGTTTAAGGATTGTTGAGTGCGCAGCATATTGGCGATCGCGCTAGCTACAAATGCTTTATGCCAATCGAGCTTATTTTTATTGAAGTCAGCGGCTTTTTAGCAGATTGGTGGCTTTCCTCAGTTACTGATTATGGAAGATTTTGAATGATGTAGCGGTTATAAGGACGTATTACGACTATCTCAGCATCTGCGCTCGCCTCAGCACGTCGTTTGTTGCGCTTAGGAGTTTGGCGAAAAACGATAATTAATCAACTAGCAATTGTCGTTTACTTGAGTAGCGTTACACCTTAAAAAATGCTCAATGTCACTATCAAAATAATAAGTTAAGTATCCTGTTTTGACCAAAGAAAGCAGAGATTAGAGTGTATTTTCTAAAAAATAAGATTTTTTTCTTGCCTTCGCGATTGTAAAATATTTATTGACAGAAATACATAGCTGTCTTCTTAAATAAGAATATATGTACTTTTTGCAACTTTCACTAATATCAACTACCTTATATAAAACTCGACAGTTGGAAAAATAATTCATTACGAACCAAATGAAGATAAAATACTCTTCTAATGCTCGCTCCTTGCACCTGGCACTGAAAAGATCAAAACAATGAAAGCACTTAATAACAACATATTATTTTCTTCACTGGCATCCCGAACCTTGAAAATCGTAGGAATCATCCTCATCTTGGCTTTTCTACTTGATTTTGTTTTATTGTTATTTCCGTTTCGAGCGCAAACTCAAGCATGGCAAATTAACTTCGCCACTCAAATTATTGACCGTGGGACAATTCCTATGGTAGGGACAGCCTTACTTTTAGCTGGTTATTGGATCGAAAGCATTGGCACAGACGCTACTTGGAGTCACCAAGCAGGACTTAACTTAAGATTTCTTGTATTGGTTTTGGCAAGTTTGTTAGGGCTACTTTTTCTACTACTTGCGCCGCTACACGTTAATAATATTTTACAAGCAAGGTCAGAAGCGATCGCCCGAATCAATCAAGAAGTATCGCAAGCCGAAACTCAAGTCCAAAGCCAAATCGCCGCGCAGCGAACTCAAATCCGTACTCAAATTTCCGCTATCTTGCAAGACGAACAGCAAGTAAATGCCGCACTCCAAAGCCCACAAATCCCAGAGCAAATTAGAAACATACTGCAACAAGCTAGAGAAAACCCGCAAGCCCTCGATCAAATCATCGACCAACAACTGAATGCGGATAATGTCCGCAATCAAGCTTTAGAACAGATTCAGCAGCGCAGACAAGAAGTCGAACAACGCGCGCAAGAACAAGTTCAATCGGGAATTGGCAGTGGTATTCGTAGTTTGCTGCTGTCGATTGGTTACATTTTAATTGGCTGGACAGGATTAAGAAACATGAACTCGCTACCACCAGATCGCCCGAATTACACTGACTATTAATGAGGTGATGCGCTGCACTCCACAACTTCATGAGTAGTGCTACAATAATTGAAACAAATCTTCACAGCTTTTAAAGAATACAATAGAATATGCAACCAATTGCAAATGACCTTAACTAAGGCAGGGCTACGATTTACGCACAAGTCTAGACTGGCGTTGCTCCAAGCTTTTTCGCCCCCTTGCATCCCCACCTGTGGGGAGTTGGGGGGCGGTTCGCCAGGGACTTGGCTAGATACCAACTATTTGTGTGTACACGGTAGCTAAGGCAGGGAGAGGGTGCGAGGATAATAAAGTTATGTGTCAGTATTATAAGATAACAGTTTTCCTCAGTGTGTCGTATCCTAATTTACTGACTCACCGCAAACAACTCAAAAGTCAAGTGCCAGTTACAAGGAGAGTGGGCGATTTGTGTTTGAACGCCTTAAACAAGACTTAAAAAACGACTTGATCGCAGGGCTATTAGTAGTCATTCCACTGGCTACTACAATTTGGCTAACCGTTACGATCGCGACATGGGTTATCGACTTTCTCACACAAATTCCTAAGCAACTGAATCCCTTTGATGGTATGCATCCACTTTTAGTGGATCTGTTAAGTCTAGCAGTAGGGTTAACCGTACCGTTATTTAGCATTTTGCTCATCGGTTTGATGGCGCGCAATATTGCGGGACGGTGGTTGCTCGATGTGGGAGAGCAACTTTTGCAAGCGATTCCCTTAGCAGGCTCAGTCTACAAAACGCTTAAACAGTTGCTAGAAACTTTGCTAAGAGATAGCAACGGTAAGTTTCGCCGCGTTATCTTAGTAGAGTATCCCCGCAAAGGAATGTGGGCGATCGCATTTGTGACAGGCAGCATCAGCAGTGACATCCAGTCGCAATTAGCTCGCCCTGTATTGAGTATTTTTATTCCGACAACTCCAAATCCAACGACTGGTTGGTACGCAATTGTCCCCGAAGATGAAGTTATTACCTTAAAAATGTCGATCGAAGATGCCTTTAAGGTAGTTATCTCTGGAGGTATCGTTGCTAGTCCTCCCATACAACCTTTAGTTGTTCCTAAAGAGCGTACACTCGAATCACCACGTGGTGAGTTTTGAATTGTGAGCGTAGCGTACCGAAAGTATTTATTAAAAAAATTTATAACTCAGCACTCATAACTCCCCGTCTTCTACTTCCTCTGACCCCCGATCCCTGACCCCTAACCTCTCATTATGCAACCTCGTAGAATTGCCCGCGAACTGGCTCTACTTAGCTTGAGCCAACTACCAAGTTCACCCGAAAAACTAGAAACACAGCAACTGTCAAATATGGTGTTGGCAGCCGTCAGGACTTTGACAACCGAAGTTCAAGATACATTGACGACCGCCGCAGCCGAACTACAACGCGCGAGCGATCGCTTATTAAGTAGCGAGACACGCGCCAGCGACTTACGCACCTCTAGGTCAATGGTAGATGAGTCAATTCAACTCACTCAAAGCGCAATTAACCGAATTGGTACAGCGCTAGAACTACCCGAACTCATTCAACTAGCAAACCAACCTGAATTTGACGTTCGTACCTACGCGCTACAAGTTGTCCGCGCCGTGAATATTCATCGCCCAGAAATTGACGAACAGCTAAATGCTGCATTAGTCGATTGGCAAGTATCGCGTCTTGCACGCATCGACCGCGACTTACTCCGCATCGCAGTTGCAGAGATATTATACTTAGGCGTTCCAGATCGCGTAGCCATCAACGAAGCGGTAGAACTTGCTAAGCGTTACAGTGGAGATGACGGACACCGATTTATTAATGGTGTTCTCCGCCGCATCAGCGAACAAACACAAGCTGCTTACCCAAAATCTTAGCAGCAGGGATCTCGGCTGCATTAAACGAGAGTTGGTAAATTAAACATCTCTGCTATTTAATAGATTAAGTCTTAGCTGGCAATTTACAGTAGTGCAATGGTTTTTAATTGGTTCCGTCGTCAATTTAGTAGTAATGAGCAAGCTGCTCCCGCAACCGAGGAACAGTCTACAGCTACACCACCTGTACCAGAACCGACACCTGAAGAAGAACAGCGCGAACCATTACAAGATTCAGCTGACTACTTAAGTTTTGCTAAAGCAGCTTACAAAAATATTCAACAAAGACAAGCGCAAACCCAATCTGTTGTTGAGCCAGCACAAGACGCAGCTACGACCAATGAAGAAACTTCAATCGAAGTAGTAGAATCAGAAACGACTTACTCGGAAGCAGAAACTTTGCCGAGTGAACCCATTACGACAGAAGATGAGCCACAACCTTCTGTAGTGCCAGAAAGCCTGCCAAGTGAACCCGTCACGACAGAAAATGAGCTCTTAATCAGTGACGAAATAACAGTAACTGACGCGACAACCGAATCTCTACCGTTTTGGGCGAGGGCAGAAGCTGAACGCCAAGCGCGACTAGAAAGACTCAAAGCAACAGCAATTGAGGAACCCGAATCAGTTTCTGCTACAGCAGCAGAAACTCCACAAGTCACAGACGAAGCACTATCAATTCCTGGTTTGGCATTTGATGAGGGTTTCTTGTGGTCAGCTGAAATTTTAGCCGCGCAAGGGCGTAAACCAGAAGATATTTCGATTGAAGAAATTACCTGGCTCAAAAAGCTACGCCAAGGTTTAGATAAGACTCGCCGTAATATTGTCAATCAACTCAAGGCGATTGTTGGGCAAGGACCACTCAACCAAGCAGCAGTACTAGAAATTGAAGCGCTACTATTGCAAGCAGACGTTGGTGTTGAAGCTACAGACTATGTAATTAACGCCCTACAAGAGCGAATTAAGCAAGAGGCATTACCCCCAGAAGTTGCGATCGCCTATCTCAAAGAAATTCTACGAGATATGCTCGATCAACCCTTAAAAGTGCATAAGGCTACATTTGCTCCCGAAAAAGACACGCTCAATATTTGGTTGATGACCGGAGTCAATGGTGCGGGTAAAACAACAACGATTGGTAAAATTGCGCATATTGCCCAAAAGTCCGGCTACAAATGTCTAATTGCTGCGGCGGATACTTTCCGCGCGGCGGCGGTCGAGCAAGTTAAAATTTGGGGTTCGCGTAGTGGCGTTGATGTGATTGCCAATCCAGGACAAAATACTGATCCTGCGGCGGTCGTATTTGATGCAATTACAGCTGCACAATCACGCAACATTGAATTACTTTTAGTTGATACTGCGGGACGACTCCAAAATAAGAAAAATCTCATGGACGAACTCAGTAAAATTCGTCGTATTGTTGATAAAAAAGCTCCCAACGCTAAAATTGAATCGCTACTTGTTCTCGATGCAACTTTGGGGCAAAACGGTTTACGTCAAGCGGAAGTTTTTGCCCAAGCGGCTCAACTGAGTGGTGTTGTCTTAACAAAACTCGATGGTACGGCGAAAGGAGGAGTTGCACTAGCGGTCGTACGGCAACTCAATCTCCCGATTCGCTTTATCGGTGCAGGTGAGGGAATTGAAGACTTACGCCCGTTTTCTAGCTACGAATTTGTGGAAGCACTGCTTAGTAGTTAATTTAGACACAAAATATCAAACGAGTTCAGCTGAAAATACATTTTTTCAGCTAAAATACTTCAACATTTCCAATTAAATAATCTTTATCTAAGGAAGAAAATAAAATTTGCTCTCAGCGTTATCCCCTACTGCTAAATTTACGCTTAGATGCTATAAGTGCAGCAGGCGGCAAGAGGCATAGTGCCAAGGGCAAATAGCACTTCTTTGCTAGAATCCAAACAAAAAACTAAAATAAAAAACCCTATTTTACCGTTGCTATCACCAGGCTACACACAAGGCTTTATACTTTCTAGCTTATGTAGCTGGCGATACCTTCTCATCACAAAACAAAATGATTTTTGCTGCCACTTGATGGATCAAATCCTCAGATAAGAGAATAACAATTGTGTCTGTGTCTCAATCTTCCTCGCAACCTACTGCTGACCGCAATAGCAACGCCAACACTGATAGCACTCCTATTTTGGCGCTTAAACAACTTGTAGCGCGTCTGCACAAAGAACAGCACAAGATCCACGATCTATTGAGTTCTCTTGGGTTCGCCCTGCGAAGCTTTAATAATCTCAATCAGTTTTTGGAACTCATTCCCCTGATGGCAACACGCGTAACAGATGCTGATGGCGGGGCATTAGTTTTATTTAAGCCTAACGGTCAAGTTCGCTTAGAACGACTTCATTGTCAAGATAGTCGTCAAAGTCAAAACATCCGCAAGGCGCTAGAAATGGCGATCAACGCGGTCACTGCTTCTTTAATGACCGCGCCGAAAATTGTTCCCGCAGCTGCGACGGCGGCTTTAGACGATCAAGTTAGCCGCTACCTGGGATCAGACATTCAACTATTTGGCACGACAATTTTTGTCAAACAATCCGAACGCGGGCGACTTTATGTCTTTAGCAGCAAACCCGAATACACCTGGACAGAAAATCGACAAAAGTTAGTCCGCTTAGTTGCTGATCAAACCGCAGTCGCCATTGAAAACGATGAATTGACAGCGGAACTGCGCAAAAAAGAACGCATGAATCGAGAATTGGAAATCGGTGCAGAAATTCAACTACGACTGCTACCCCGCCAGTGTCCAAAAATTGCGGGAATCGCTTTAGCCGCGCGCTGTCAACCAGCAAGTCATATCGGAGGAGATTATTATGATTTTATTCCTACCAACTGTCATCCTACTAGTGAAGCAAAGCTGAGTGGCGATACTCCGTGTCGTTGGGGAATTGTGATTGGAGATGTGATGGGAAAAGGTGTTCCCGCAGGTTTATTGATGACGATGACACAGGGAATATTACGTGCAGAAGTTCCTAACGGTAATTCACCAGCCCAGATTCTCCAAAAATTAAATCAGGTCATCTATGCGCATTTAGAAAATTCGCACCGTTTTATCACTTTATTTTGCTCTGCCTACGATCCCCAAACTCAAACGCTGTATTACAGTAATGCTGCTCACAACCCACCATTGCTTTGGCAAGCCGCAACAGGAAATGTCAAACGCTTGGATACGTGGGGAATGCTGATTGGGTTAGATGCACAAAGTCAGTATGAAGACGCCCATATTCAACTGCATCCAGGAGATACGATTATTTACTACACTGATGGTTTTACTGATGCAGCGAATCAAAGCGGCGATCGCTTCGATGAAGAAAACCTCATTCGTCACTTCTACTGGGCTTGTCAGCACTGTCAAGAACCGCAAGCCATCCTTGAATATCTGTTTGAGCAAGTGTATCGCTTTACTGGCTCTGCAAACCAAAATAAAGATGACATGACACTTGTTGTCTTGCAGGCAAATTAAGAGGTCAGGATTTTACAATTGGGGTTACAACTGTTGGTGTTTTAAGCTTAGCGAATAAATTCGTAGCTAAACAAGCAGAATCTAGATCGTGCGTGGACTACGCTCAAAACTTGAATCCTTTAGTGTGCGTCGTCAACTTTGTTTGGGTAGCGCTGAAGGAAGTCGTACGGCTTTTTTCTCGCTGATCTCCGATCCCTGACCTCCGACCTCTCCTAAATTGTGCGCAAACAGCAGATTTGGTAACAGCGATTTAAAATTAATTACTCATATCATTTAATTTGCCGTCAAAATCTTGCTTTGATGGGAATTGACTTTGAGTGAAGGAACGTAAATTAGCTGTGAATCAACAACAAACATGGAGTCAGCGATTTGAATCAGCGCTACACCCTGCGATCGCTCGCTTCAATGCGAGTATCAACTTTGATATTGAATTAATCGAATACGACATCACTGGTTCGATCGCCCACGCAAAAATGCTCGGACATACAGGGATCGTCACACCCGAAGAAGCCGTGCAACTGGCTACAGGTTTAGAACAAATTCGTCAAGAATATCGACAAGGAAAATTTACACCAGGAATCGATGCGGAAGACGTTCATTTTGCCGTCGAACGGCGCTTAACCGAAATTGTTGGCGATGTCGGTAAAAAACTTCACACCGCGCGATCACGTAACGATCAAGTCGGGACTGATATTCGGCTTTATCTGCGCGACCAAATTTACCAAATCCGCCAAGCTATCCGCGAATTTCAAGGCGTTCTTCTCGATTTAGCCGAAACAAATATTCAAACGCTGATCCCTGGCTACACGCACCTACAACGCGCCCAACCTGTGAGTTTAGCGCATCACCTCATGGCATACTTTCAAATGGCACAACGCGACTGGGAACGCTTAGGAGACGTTTATCAGCGCGTCAATATCTCGCCTTTGGGAAGTGGCGCTTTAGCTGGTACCACTTTCCCGATTGATCGACATTACACTGCCAAAATCTTGCAATTTGAAAAGATTTATGCTAACAGCATGGACGCAGTGAGCGATCGCGACTTTGCCATCGAATTTCTGGCTAGCGCAAGTATCATCATGGTTCACCTCAGCCGCCTTTCAGAAGAAGTGATTCTGTGGTCATCGCAAGAATTTAGCTTTGTCAAGCTTAAAGATAGCTGCGCCACAGGTTCGAGCATTATGCCACAAAAGAAAAACCCCGATGTGCCAGAACTGGTACGGGGCAAAACGGGGAGAGTATGCGGTCATCTCCAAGCACTACTTGTTTTAATGAAAGGTTTACCCTTGGCTTATAACAAAGACTTGCAAGAAGACAAGGAAGCCATTTTTGATAGCGTCCATACGGTCAAGGCTTGTCTAGAAGCGATGACAATTCTGCTACGGGAGGGATTAGAATTTTCTACCCCGCGCCTATCCGCAGCAGTCGCCGAAGATTTTTCTAACGCAACTGATGTTGCAGATTATTTAGCAGCACGCGGAGTTCCTTTCCGCGAAGCCTACAACCTGGTTGGAAAAGTTGTCAAAACTTGCATTGCGGCGGGAAAACTCCTCAAAGATTTGAGCTTAGAGGAGTGGAAAGCTTTACATCCTGCCTTTGAGCAAGATATTTATCAAGCAATCGCTCCTCAACAGGTCGTTGCCGCGCGTAACAGCTACGGTGGAACCGGCTTTGAACAAGTAAGCCAAGCAGTTACTGCTGCTCGTCAGCTATTGATTGCGGAGCATACCTCCCCAACCACTGCTACTTCGTCAAATTAGCGCCGAGTTATTTGAATGGTTACTGCCGGATAAAGCCTTAACAAGTGAGGTTAAACGCTTATGTGTCGGCTGCTGCTGCTGTATCTTCTTCCTCTCGTTGCTGCTGCGGATTTTGCTGATATCTTCTCTGGAAACGCCCTGTAGTTGTTCTCTTACGAAACTTTCGGGCGTACGCCTGATTCCGTAGCGCCTTTTCTTTTTTTGGGTTACGGCGCTTAGCCATGTTCACCTCGATGAATAAACAACAATTTGAGCCTCTAAAATTTTTAGAGAGGCAATATAAGCTACCAATAATAAACGGTACACCTCCAGCCTAGCGAATTTAACTTGATAGTCGCACGCCTCGACTCGGAAAGTATGCTGGTTACTGGCAGCCACACATCAGCCTGTGTGATACACAAGTTTCTGACAGTAGAATTGAGTTACCTTATTGCTAGGCTATGCTGTCATAAACTGAGCATTAAGATTAGACAATAAGCCAATTACTAAGTCAAACGACTATTATGCCACTTTAGGGTTCATTATAAGCTAAGTTACATTTCTCTTGGGCAAGCGGCTGTGCTTAGCGCTATCGCTTTTAGTATTAGGTGCTACCATGAACACTAGCTCAATGCTCAGGATGCTAGTTAATTTTTGAACAATTTCTAAAGTACTAAAAAAGTACTAAAGTAGAGCGCCGATACCCTAAAAACGCTATCTGATGATATTACTGACGGCAGTTTATTACAAAAATTGTAAGGTTGAATAATATTAGTCTTTCTCGCGTTCCAGCTTTTCGCTATATGAGCCGTTTGTGGCAAATTGGTCAAACCATCTTAGGAATTATCTTTCGGCATCCAATTCCTGGGACTAGCATTATTCCAATTCTGCCTGATGGTCAGATCGTTTTGGTTCGCCGCCGTGATAATGGCAAATGGTCTCTACCAGGAGGTATGGTGGACTGGGGAGAAGATATTCCGACAGCCGTGCGTCGAGAATTAGCCGAGGAAACAGGACTTGAACTTGTTAAAATTCGCCGCTTGGTTGGAGTGTATTCTGCACCCGATCGCGATCCGCGCGTACATTCTATTTGCGTGTTGGTAGAAGCCGAAGTGAAAGGCGAAATGAAAATTCGCGATTCTTTAGAAGTGATCGACATCAAAGCTTTTCCACCGACATCGTTACCGCCTGGTGAACTTTCACACGACCACACGCAGCAACTACAAGATTATTTTGCTGGGTTGACTACTGTAGCCTAAGAAGGGATGAAGAGTGAGTGGCTAGTGATGAGTGGTGAGTTATGTAAAACACTATTCTTCCTCTGCTTCCTATGCCACTTTACACCCTCGATGCTTATTCTTCTAGGCTTGCCCAGTAACAGCATATTCCTTGAAAAATTAAATGTGGGGCGGAAGTGATCTTTGCGGCGATGTCTGGGTGTTGCAATTGAAAACAATTGAGAATTAAAGTGCGATCGCCTCCTGTTATCGCAACACAACTCGCGGGAAATTCTTGCCACCACGCATTAACAAAGTCTTTGATTCCAGCTATCAGTGTATACATGACCCCGCTTTGAATTGATGTAGGCGTACTTAAACCCCAGCGCGGTGAAAGTAATTCTTGAGGATCGACAAGCGGTAATCCAGCAGTTCGTTCGCCTAGGGCTTGAAATTGTAAGCGAACACCAGGAAGAATCGCACCACCAACGAGCGTGCGATCGCCGTTTGCACCCGTGAAAGTTAACGCAGTTCCAGCATCAATAACGAGCGCAGGGAAACCCCATGTTGCGCCTGCGCCCCATAAAGCTAAGGCACGATCAATTCCCAATGTCGGATAAACTCCTTGTAGTGGAACTTGCGCTAATGTTATTTCGTGAAGATTGGGATATGTTCGCCAAATTGCCGTTTGGCTGGGAACAACTGAAGCTATGTAAATAGGTGGTGAGGTGATATTAATCGCTCTAGGAGCTAAAATTTCTTGAGAAAAATCGGTAATATCATGACAGCTTGCGAGTTTTTGCACAATTGATGCAGGTAAATACGCAGTATCCCAAGCTGCTTGCAGCCTTTCTGCATTAAACCATGCCCAGTGCAATCGCGAATTACCAATAACTAATGCTAGCCAGTGCGATTTACTCATACATCAATCGCGATTCTTAAATCTTTTGCTAGCAGCTACATTGTACGGATAAGGCATTGCTTTACCCCTTGAAACACTTTTAGTTTTTTAAACTGAAATATAAATTTATTAATAAACCTTTACAAAAAAAGCATGAGACAATAAAACTAGATAAAAAAAAGTTATAAGTTGCGCAGGAGGCTGACGAATGGTAGTGCTCACCGATAAAGCTCAGAATCGGCTTACAATGCAAACTGCCGACATTGCTCCCAATACAACCGCAATTCGCTCGCTCGACTGGGATCGTGATCGCTTTGATATTGAGTTTGGCTTGCAAAATGGCACAACATACAACTCATTTATCATTCGAGGTGAGCAGACGGCTTTAGTCGATACCTCTCATGAGAAATTTCGCCAACTTTATTTAGACACGCTGCGTCATGTCATTGACCCAGCAGAAATTGACTATATCATTATTAGCCACACAGAACCGGATCATAGCGGCTTAGTCAAAGACGTATTACAGCTTGTTCCCAAAGCAACAGTCGTAGGCTCAAAAGTCGCGCTTCAGTTTCTCGAAGACATGGTGCATCAGCCGTTTAAGCGGCAAATTGTGAAAAATGGCGATCGCTTAGATTTAGGGAACGGGCATGACTTAGAGTTCATCAGTGCCCCGAATTTGCACTGGCCTGATACGATGTTCACTTATGATCGCAAAACGCAAGTTCTCTACACATGTGATGCCTTTGGGTTGCACTATTGCGACGATTATACCTTTGATGAAGACCTCGGCGCGATCGAAGCTGATTTCCGTTTTTATTACGACTGCTTAATGGCTCCAAATGCACGTTCAGTGTTATCTGCACTCAAACGGATGGGCGAACTAGGCAAAGTGACCACGATCGCAACAGGTCACGGTCCACTACTGTATCACAATGTCGAAGAACTGACGCGCCGTTACCGTGTCTGGAGTCAATCGCAAGCCAAAGCAGAAACAACCGTTGCAGTTTGTTATACTTCCGATTATGGATACAGCGATCGCCTGGCGCAAGCCATTGCCCAAGGAATTACAAAGACAGGCGTTGCTGTCGAAACTGTAGATCTCCGATCCGCAGATCTGCAAGAAGTTCAAGAACTCATCAACCGGGTATCAGGAATCGTCATCGGAATGCCACCCGCATCAGGAGATGCGGCAAAATCTACCCAGACAGTGCTAAGTACAGTTCTAGCAGCCGCCAAAGCGAAGCAAGCAGTCGGTATTTTTGAATCGGGTGGTGCTGATGATGAACCAGTTTACCCGTTACTAAACAAATTCCGCGATTTAGGACTTTCAATTGCTTTTCCCGCAATTCAAATTAGAGAAGCACCCACCGAAGCAACCTACAAGCGGTGTGAAGAAGCAGGAACTGACTTAGGACAATGGCTAACGCGTGATCGCAGCATCAAAGTTATGAAATCTTTAGATGCCGATCTCGACAAAGCTTTAGGTAGAATCAGCGGTGGACTTTACATCATCACTGCTAAAAAAGGCGACGCATCAAGCGCAATGTTGGCGTCGTGGGTAACACAAGCAAGTTTCAAGCCCCTGGGAGTGACAATTGCAGTTGCGAAAGACCGCGCGATTGAATCGTTAATGCAAGTCGGTGATCGCTTTGTGCTCAATGTCTTAGAAGAAGGCAATCACCTGCACTTAATGAAACACTTCCTCAAGCGTTTCTCGCCTGGTGCCGATCGTTTCGAGGGCGTTAAAACCCAACCTTCCCAAAATGGCGCGCCAATTCTTACCGAAGCGCTAGCTTACATGGAGTGCGAAGTCACAAGCCGGATGGAACTAAGCGATCACCACATCGTTTATGCCACCATCGAAACCGGTAGAGTCAGCAATCCCGAAGCCCTCACCGCCGTTCACCATCGCAAAGTCGGAAACCACTACTAAGGGGCGAGGAGTGAGGGGCTAGTGATAGTAAAAGAGAAGTTCTATAGTAGTATTTCTCCCCTGCACCTCAGATCTCCTCTGCACCCTCTGCTCTAAAAACCTTGACCTCCGAACCGTAGGTCTGCGCCAGCGCCCTCCAACCCCTCATCTGACTTATGGAATCAAAGCCACGCGACGTACAGTTTTTTCCCGTTGGTATCGATACCACCGTGCTGCGATCGCGCAGTTGGACGCGGTTACGATTTGAAATTGAATATGCCTTGGCGCGCGGTACGACTGCTAACTGTTACATCATTCAAAGCGATCGGCTAGCAATTATCGATCCTCCTGGAGAAACTTTTACCCAAATTTATTTAGCAGCTTTACAGCAGCGCATTGATTTACAAAAGCTTGATTACGTCATTCTCGGACACGTTAACCCTAACCGTGCTGCAACGTTAAAAGCGCTACTAAAAATTGCCCCACACATTACCTTTGTCTGCTCTAACCCTGGTGCAATCAATCTCCGTAGCGCACTAGAACACCCTGATCTACAAATTATGGTGATGCGCGGCGAGGAAACGCTAGATTTAGGCAAAGGTCATCATCTGCAATTTATTCCTACTCCTAACCCGCGCTATCCTGATCATCTTTGTACCTACGATCCTCTCACAGAAATTCTTTACACAGATAAGTTATTCGGCGCGCATATTTGCGGTGACCAAGTATTTGATGAAGGCTGGGAAAGTTTCCAAGAAGATCGGCACTACTACTTTGATTGCTTAATGGCACCGCACGCGCGTCAAGTAGAAACCGCACTCGATAAGCTTGCCGATTTTCCCGTAAGAATGTACGCGACAGCACACGGTCCATTAGTGCGTTATGGACTGTTACAACTCACCGAAGCTTACCGACAGCGGAGTCAGCAGCAGACGTCTCAAGAGACAATTGTCGCTTTGATTTATGCTTCAGCTTATGGAAATACGGCAACATTAGCACAGGCGATCGCGCGTGGTATCACCAAAGCAGGTGTTGCGGTCGAATCGATTAACTGTGAATTTGCCACTCCTGAAGAGATTCGCACTGCGGTAGAAAAATCTGCCGGATTTATCATTGGTTCACCTACGCTTGGCGGTCATGCACCGACTCCTATTCAAACCGCTTTAGGCATCGTCCTCTCGACTGCTACTAACAATAAATTAGCTGGCGTGTTTGGTTCTTACGGCTGGAGTGGTGAAGCGATTGATTTAATCGAGAGTAAACTCAAAGATGCTGGTTATCGGTTTGGATTTGACACGATGCGCGTCAAGTTTAAACCTACTGATGTCACTCTCCAACTGTGCGAAGAAGCAGGGACTGACTTTGCTCAAAGCTTGAAAAAAGCCAAAAAAGTCCGCGCCCCGCGACAACCAGCTACCAGTGTTGAACAAGCCGTTGGGCGAGTGGTTGGTTCGCTAAGTGTAGTCACAACTAAACAGGGAGATGTTTCGAGTGCAATGCTGGCGTCATGGGTCTCTCAAGCGACTTTTAACCCACCAGGATTGACTGTAGCTGTTGCGAAAGACCGTGCGATTGAATCACTTATGCACACTGGTAACAAATTTGTACTAAACATACTCGCTGAAGGTAAGCAACTACGCAAGCACTTCATGAAGCCTTTTGCGCCTGGAGAAGACCGCTTCAGTGGTGTAGCAACTCAGAGTGCAGATAATGGCTGTCCTATTCTCTCCGACGCGTTGGCGTATCTAGAGTGCTCAATCCAAAATCGCATGGAAGCAGGCGATCATTGGATAGTTTATGCAAGTGTTGATAACGGTAAAGTTCTCGCTCCTGATGGAGTTACTGCGGTTCACCATCGTAAGTCAGGAAACCATTACTAGAGGCAAACAGAACCAGAGGAAGCAGAACTCACCCCTTCCTACTGTCTCTTTTCTAAATACTGACCAATCATCTGCTGTTCGCCTGCACGAGAGATGATGGTTTGCCGAGTGCGGTAATTGTTACCAATCAGCTTCAATTCTTCTTCAAAAACAGAACCTTTGTATTTTGTACGCAGACACATCGTTTGTGGATTGGAGAAATAATACTCAGCCGTTACTGGCTTTGTTGTGGCAAAACCGCGATCGCGATACAACGTTGTCCCCCCTACACCAAAAAGGGTCGCGCCCTTAGACTCTTTTTTTCCTGATACTGAATTCGTACTCTCCCAACTCACTTCTGCTCCACAAGTTAAAATGGCAGCGTCATCGAGTTGGTGTAGTTGAGCAAGTTGTTCGAGTTCAGGACACCCTGGCGCTAAAAAGCAAATGGTAATCATACTGACCATTTCTTTAGTTTCGCCGTCGGGCAAAGTATAGTATCGCCTTTCTGAGCGCCATTTCCCAGCAGAGCGTCTGAAAAATTCCGCAGCTAGTAGCGAAGCTTCTGTGTTTGGGGTCAGTTGTCGCGGTGATGTCACTATCAGCAAGCCTCATGGAAAGTTAAAGCAACAGAGGGTATCAAACGATTAATTGCAATACCTTGTTACTATTTTTAATACTGTAAATTCTACCTAATAATATAGCGACAAAAAGAAGAACTGTGTCATTTTTTTACAAAATCAAGCAAGATAAAGCGAAGTTTTTAAGAAGGCAATGCTTTGTAACGCAGCACCATATTTTTGGCATAATGTGTCGGGAGATGCAGATTATCTTGTTGCTCGAATTCAGACACTGCAAACATTGAAAGCAGTGAGAAGAGTTATTTTCTACTATGGTGTCAAAACCTTCTGCTATGCGGAACAGAAGTATGATTTGCCCCCTCGCCCCCCAGAATTGGGGGAAACCAAATTCTTTTAAAGTCCCCCAAGTGTGAGGGATTTAGGGGGCTTACTAAGAGTGCAGCTACTTAACGATTCATCCATCGATTAGGCAATGCCCTTCTGTAATAGCCGAATTTAATCATCTGACACGAACTATCGCTCGATCACTAGACTCAAACATAAATTTCGAGCTAATATGGATGATTGTGAGTTTTTCATAAGGCTATGAACGCGCAAGAAATCATCCGCTCGATCGAAGCGGAGCAATTGAAGTCGGATGTACCCGATATCTATGTCGGCGATACGGTTAGGGTGGGAGTCGTGATTCAAGAGGGTGGCAAGGAACGTACCCAACCTTACGAAGGGATAGTCATTGCTAAACGCAATGGCGGAATTAACGAGACAATAACTGTCCGGCGAATCTTTCAAGGAGTAGGTGTAGAGCGAGTGTTTCTTTTACATTCACCGCGTGTTGCAAGCATCAAGGTGCTACGTCGTGGTAAAGTACGTCGCGCCAAGTTATACTACTTACGCGATCGCGTTGGTAAAGCGACTCGCGTCAAACAACGGTTCGACCGTGCTTTGTAGATAGCAGCAAGTTTGAATTCAAGTCACAATTTTGTGCATTCGGACTCAAATTGCGTTACACTATAAGCTTAGTGGCTATAGCTACAGTAAATTGTGCGCTCTTAGTTCAGTTGGTAGAACGCAGGTCTCCAAAACCTGATGTCGGGGGTTCAAGTCCTCCAGGGCGCGCTACGCAGGATCTACCCCTGCTAGGTGTAGCACATTTATCCTTATGCAGAACCCGAAAGCAGTATTCAGTGCTATTCTAGCGCCAAGAAGCATAACTTTCGGGTAAAATTATTTTAGTAAGTATGACTAAGAGCGTCTCGCGAAGCAGACAATTGTAGTGTTTGTAATTGCAGGAATTCGTGTCATAGCTGCATTGTGATGAGGGAGACGATTGCTCGTGAACAAGAAAAACGAAGTCGAAGTCCAAGAATCCAAAAATAAAGGCAATCTTGGCAGCTTCTTTCGTGGAACCAAAGAAGAATTCGACAAAGTTGTATGGCCTAGCAGACAGCAACTTGTCAGCGAATCAGCCGCTGTATTGTCGATGGTAGTCTTATCCGCGACTTTTATTTATCTGGTTAATGGCTTCTTTGCTTGGGCAGCAGGACAGGTGTTTCGATGACATTAGAAGACGAACGAGGTAATTCCAATCAAGTTCAGGATACAGAAGCGACAGAAAATTCGCCTAATATCCCGACGCGTTGGTATGCAGTTCAAGTTGCTTCGGGATGTGAAAAAAGAGTCAAAGCAGATATTGAGCGACGAGCGCAAACTTTTGACGTTGCCGAGCGGATTGCTCGCGTCGAAATTCCGCAAACCCCCGCAGTCAAAATCCGCAAAGACGGTAGCAGACAGCATACCGAAGAAAAAGTGTTTCCTGGCTACGTACTCGTCAAGATGGCAATGGACGATGACACTTGGCAGGTTGTCAAGAATACACCTCACGTCATCAACTTTGTCGGCGCGGAGCAAAGAAAAGGTACGGGTAGAGGACGCGGTCACGTTAAACCAGTAGCGCTGAGTCATACCGAAGTCGAACGGATATTTAAACAGACAACTGAGCAAGAGCCAGTCGTTAAAATCGATATGGCAGCTGGCGATAAAATTATCGTGCTTTCAGGTCCATTTAAAGACTTTGAGGGTGAAGTGGTTGAAGTCAGTCCAGAACGGAGTAAGCTAAAAGCGCTACTTTCAATCTTTGGACGAGACACGCCAGTTGAATTGGAGTTTAATCAGGTTCAGAAACAAGGCTAACGAGAGAATGGCAAAAAAAGTTGTTGCGGTCATTAAGCTGGCTCTGACCGCAGGAAAAGCAAACCCAGCACCTCCGGTGGGTCCAGCGCTTGGTCAGCATGGCGTCAATATCATGATGTTCTGCAAAGAATACAATGCCAGAACCGCAGATCAAGCCGGAATGGTCATCCCAGTTGAAATTTCGGTTTATGAAGACCGTAGTTTCACATTTGTACTCAAGACGCCACCAGCTTCAGTATTGATTAGCAAAGCTGCTGGTATCGAGCGAGGCTCAAACGAACCAAACAAAAAGAAAGTTGGTAAGATCAGCCGCGCACAATTGCAAGAAATTGCCCAAACAAAAATGCCAGACCTCAACGCAAATGATATTGAGGCGGCAATGAAAATCGTTGCCGGAACTGCCCGCAATATGGGTGTGACCGTAGTAGATTAATTGCTAGAATTAATTTTCTAGCATTACAACTAAAACTTTTAATGTACACGTATAGCGGGGGAGAAGCAAAACTTCGTTAGTTGACCCCAAGGGAGAAAAAATGGCGAAAAAAGAATCTCGCCGGATGCAAGAACTGCGAAAAAAAGTTGAAGATAGACCTTATCAACCTTTAGAGGCGCTGAGCTTATTAAAAGAAACTGCGACAGCGAAGTTTACCGAAGCCGCAGAAGCTCATATCCGCCTAGGAATTGACCCTAAATATACTGACCAGCAACTACGGACGACAGTAGCGCTGCCTAAAGGTACGGGGCAAGTTGTACGGGTAGCGGTAATTGCACGAGGCGAAAAAGTTACTGAAGCAACCAATGCGGGTGCGGATGTCGTTGGTTCGGAAGAACTGATTGATGAGATTCAACAAGGTCGCATGGACTTTGATCGGTTAATTGCGACACCTGATGTGATGCCGCAGGTAGCAAGACTTGGAAGACTTCTAGGTCCGCGTGGCTTGATGCCTTCCCCTAAAGGTGGGACTGTGACTTTTGACGTGACACAAGCGATCGCCGATTTCAAAGCAGGTAAATTAGAGTTTCGTGCCGATCGCACAGGAATCGTTCATGTTATGTTTGGTAAGGCGTCCTTCTCACCAGAAGATTTATTGGTGAATCTTAAGGCTTTGCAAGAGACTATTGACCGCAATCGTCCTTCAGGTGCCAAAGGTCGTTACTGGCGGACAATGTTCGTATCGGCAACAATGGGACCATCAATCCAAGTGGATATCAATGCCCTGCGCGATATGAAATCTGAAGCTGCTTGATGAGAGATCCGAGGTTAGAGGTCAGAGAATGTTCATGTAAGAGTTAGCATAAATCCCTGACCCCTTCAAATTAAATAGACAAAGCCAGAGACAGCAGGAGCTTTCAAAGCTTAATACCCTGCCGAGGTTTGTAACTCAATTGCTCGAATGTCACTTATGTGAACAACAAAGTGGCATGGCAGCAGAGGTATAACCTGCTGAACCCTGGCTGATAAAGCTGGGGTTTTTGCTTTGAGTATCGGCACGCACAAGTTAAGGAGGTGAGACAAAGATGGGTAGAACGCTAGAAAACAAGCAAGAAATTGTTGCTGAACTTAAGGAAAGTTTGAGTCAGTCACAGTTAGCGCTTGTTATAGATTACCAAGGACTTACGGTTGCTGAGATTACCGATCTGCGGCGGCGGTTGCGTCCTACAGGCACAACGTGCAAAGTGACCAAGAATACCTTCATGGGTATTGCGATCGATGGTCAGGAAAACTGGCAACCGATGTCAGAATTGCTCCAAGGTGCTTCTGCTTTTTTACTAGTCAAAGAAGACGTTAGTGGTGCAATTAAGGCGTATCAAGACTTCCAAAAAGCCAGCAAAAAAACGCAACTGCGTGGCGGTGTTATGGAAGGTCGGGTACTGAAAGAGCCTGATATCAAAGCACTTGCAGACCTGCCATCAAAAGAACAGCTTATTGCTCAAATTGCTGGAGCAATTAATGCGCTAGCAACCAAGATTGCTGTGGGAATCAACGAAGTTCCTGCTGCGCTGGGTCGCAGTATCCAAGCAGTCTCAGAAAAAGACCAAAATGATGGTGCGCAAAGCGATGCTGCATAGCTAGAGCTTATTGCGTTTTGTGGAAACAACTAAACATTACAGGAGTTAATCAATGTCTGCTGCAACCGATCAAATTTTAGAACAACTCAAATCTTTAACTCTGCTAGAAGCTGCTGAGTTAGTCAAGCAAATTGAAGAAGCTTTTGGTGTCAGCGCTGCTGCGCCTGCTGGTGGAATGATGATGATGGCTGCGCCTGGTGCTGCTGCGGCTGCACCTGCGGAGGAAGTCGAAGAACAGACCGAGTTTGACGTCATTCTGGATGAAGTACCTGCGGATAAGAAGATTGCAGTTCTTAAAGTCGTACGTACATTAACTGGTTTAGGTCTAAAAGAAGCCAAAGACTTGGTAGAATCTACACCCAAGCCAGTGAAAGAAGCTATTGCCAAAGATGCGGCTGAAGACGCGAAGAAGCAGCTTGAAGAAGCAGGTGCTAAAGTTACTGTCAAGTAATTAATCTGATCGACTCTAGCCTCTTCTTAGTTTCTCCCAAAATTGAGCCATGGTGTACACACAAGTCTAGACTGGGGTCGCTCCAAGCTTTTTCGCCCCCTTGCATCCCCACCTGTGGGGGACTTTGAAGTAGAACTGGCTCGGAAGTCCCCCAAATTGGGGAGCCAGTGTCGTGCGGGAGGTCAGTTGCGTGCGGAGGTGTCCTCCGTTGAGCAAACCGACCGTAAGATGTCCTTGCCCTGAGGAGCGGATTCGTTGCGGGGGTTTACCCCCAACCCCCTGGGATTATGCAGGGCTGATACATTGACAGAAGGAAAAAAGCCTTTGGAG